>JAIOHO010001015.1 GCA_019912905.1 Anaerolineae bacterium | reverse complement strand
CCTTTACACCGACCTGGACCGCAACTCCGAGTCGGACTCCGACGCAGACGGCAACCCCTTCGCCGACAGCTACCCCGGAACTGGGCGTGACCAAGATTGCTGAGGAAGCCGGGCTGCGGATCGTGGTCGCCAATTCCGGGCAGGCTCCGGCCAATAATGTCGGCGTCGTCGAATCCTTGCGGCCCGGGGTGCGTTACATTTCATCCAGGCCGGGTGCGCCTGTGTGCATTGAGGACGCGGGGATCGTTTACTGCACATTGGGGACTATTCTGGGGGGCGCATCGGCTGAGGTTGATCTGACCGTGAGCACAGACGGTACAGATCCCACCTCTGGACGGACGATTATCACCAGCGGCGGCCTCCAGCTGATCGTGATCGACGAACCCTATCTGCTGAAGATAGGTGAACCCCCGGTTGCAGGGCCGGGAACTGTGGTCACCTATACCCTGCGAGTTATTAACCCCACGGAGGCGACTGCTCGTCAGATTCAGGTGCAGGATCGGATGCCCGAGGCGCTGGAGATCCTATCTGCGAATGCGACCTCCGGCGTAGTTGAAGTGCGCGGACAGAGTATCCTGTTCACGCAGGCTGAGATGAATGCAGGCGGGCGGGTGACCCTCACGGTGGTGACGCGCGTCCGCGAGGGCGATGGCTTCGATCAGATCATCAACAGGGCTTGCCTGACCAGCCTGAGCAACCGCACCCCAAGCTGCGCCCAGATGCGGTTCCTGAGGGCCAGTGAGATTCCTTCGACTGGCGAAAGCCCTCTCCGTCCCTGGCTGCTGACGGGAATTGCCGCGCTGATCATGAAGGCTGTCGCAGTGGTCATTCGACGGCGACGGGCGTCTCCCCGGCAGCATTGATTAACTGGAGCTGAAAGCCGACATTGAGCGTGCAGGCACGGCTGGCGAGGTCGAGAACCTTTTCGCCGACAATGCGGTCCGGCGCGATGACCTGAAGCGTGTCCTGGTGGAGATTGCCGAGGTCGTCGGCATAACTGCTGTGGTAAACTCCGGTGGTGGTCTGGGTATAGCGCGCCGCATTCCAGCGCAGGGTCTCGCCCGTGACCGTGATTGCGCTCGATGCGCCTGTGCTCTCGAAGGGCACGACGGTCCCATCAGGACAGGTGAGCGCGGCGGCATCCCAGGCGAATCCCCATGTGCCGGGAATTGGAATGCCCACAGGCTGATTGCGCGGTGACGCGATTTCGACCGGACGATTGAGCAGATCGACCGGCAGTTCAGCGACCGTGCTGGCATCGTAGGGCGCTGGATCGCCCGGAACACCAGCGGCAGCCAGATTCTCATCCAGCGGTACCCCGACCTGCATACCGCTGACCACGGTGCGAGTGTCGCCGCGCGCGCTGACGCGGGCCTGACCATCGAGCACGTTGATGATCAGATTGCCGTCCGGCTGCGCCTGGATAAACGCCGTGGCGTCGACCTGAATGACGACTTCATCCATCCAGATCGAAATCGAGGCGACTCCTTCCGGGGTCTGGATCAACAGGCCGCTGTTCGGGGCCTGGGCGCAGGGCGCGTCGTCCACGCCGCTGCGGAAATAAAATGCCTGCATCGGTCCGAACTGCGCCAGTTCATCCTGACTTGGGGATGGTTCGGCGGTGATGATCGCCAGCGACTCGAGATCGCCGCGTAAGCGAATGAGGTCGGAACGCACCCAACCATTGGTCCCGGCCAGGTTGAGCCGCACCCACGAGCCGTCTGCCAGCCGTCCATTGGCTGTAATCGAATCACCTGTGTGCAGCGACGTTAACACAGCGCTGGTTTCGGCGGGCTGTTCGCGCACGTTGGCGGGCTGCATGATTTCGCCGGGGAGAAAGTGCGTGGCGTCGTTGAGTTCGGCGTCGCCGAAAAGCAGAATCTGCACTTCCGGCGCTGCGACCGCTCCCTGAGCAAGATTGGCTTCGATCTGCATCATGACGACGCCCCAACGCCCGGTTGCGGTGTCGAGCGCACTCAGGCGCAGACTCTGAACCTCGACCACGTTGACGATGTCGCCGGGCTGCTTGAAGCCGAAATCGACGAGACCGGTGCGCGGCTGGACATCCAGCACCAGATGGCCGTAACAGATCTGGTTCAGGTCGGTATTCTGGCAGCGCTCATTGGTCAGGGTGATGGCACTCCGCACGATCGTGGGGCAGTCCGCTGGTTGATTCGTTGGCGGAGGTTCCTGCGCATGAGCTGCCCCGAAGACGCCGACCATCAGCGCAAAGAGTATGAACCGGATCATTGGACGTTCTCCTGATCGAGTGATGGGCAGGGCACCATGCTTTCGGAAGACTCCTCAAAATAGTGCTGCTGCTCATCCGGGGTGAAATTGCGATTGGCAACCTGACAGGCCTGCTGACGCCACTGGGTTAAGCCAACCTGCCATCGGATTACGCGGCCATCACGCCCGCCAGAATACAGGTCGGCTCCATCTCTGGAAAAGGCGAGCGCATTGACCCAATCCGTGTGCCCGCGTAGAGGGCTGCCGAGGGCGGTGCGTTCATGCGCATCCCACAGAATAATGGATTGATCGCCGCTGGCAGAGGCTAAAATCTGGCTGTCCGGGCTGAACTGGACATCCACCACCCAGTTGGTATGGCCGGTCAGAGGTTCGCCGCTGGCCTGCCATCCGCTGTTCGTCCGCTCCCACAGGCGCACGGTGGTATCACGTCCGGCGCTGGCGAGTAAATGCCCATCGGGGCTGAAATCCAGCTTGAGGATGCCGTCAGTCTGGCCGGTGAGCGGCTCGCCGACGGCCTGACCCGATTGCATATCCCATAGACGGATGGTGGCATCGCGGCTGCCAGATGCCAGCAGACTGCCATCTGGGTGATAGGCCAGGCTCAGGATACGGTCCTGATGGCCTGTCAGCTTTTGCGGTGTGTCTTGTCCGAGGACCGAAGGGTCCTGGAGATTCCAAAGCGTGATCGCACCCGTGTTATCACCCACCGCAAGCTGCTGCCCGTCGGGACGAAAGGCCAGGGTAAAGACGCTGTCCGGCTGGGACAGGGTGCCGAGCATTTCGCCTGTCTCGATATTCCAGATCATGACGGTTCGATCCAGGCTACCGGAGGCTAACCAGGGTCGGGTCGGGCTGAACGCGAGACTCGTCACCTCGTCCTGATGCCCTTTGAGGGTCATCTGCGTCTGTCCGTCGGCAGTGTCATAAAGCTGGATGCCGAAATCGCTGTGCAGCCCACCAGCGGATGCCAGCAGCGTCCCGTCCGAACTGATGGCGAGGGCCAGAATCTGCTCCGGTTGCGTGTTGACGATGGAACCCAGCGGCGGTCCGGGCTGAAGATTCCACTCATACATGGCAGAGTCTGTGCCGCCTGACAGCAGGCTGCCGCCATCTGGCGACAGGCTGATGCTCCAGATGGCATGACTGCTCACGCTGGCAAAGGCATCGACCGGCACACCAGCAGCGGTATCCCACAGAATGATCAAGCCGTCGAAGCCGCCGGAGATCAGGCGGCTGCCATCCGCATTAAAAAGCAGGGTGCGCACCCAGTTTTCGTGCCCGCGAAGGATGGTGCTCTGCCCCCCGAACAAATTCCAGAGGCGGATAGTGTTATCGGCGCTGCCCGATGCCAGAGTCTGACCGTCGGGACTGAAGGCCAGCGCAAAGACCCAGTTACTATGCCCTTGCAGCGTTTGCAGCGGTTCCAGGTCAGCCACATTCCAGAGGCGGATGGTGTGATCGGCGCTGCCTGAGGCCAGGGTTTGACCGTCCGGGCTGAAGGCGACGGCGTAAACAATGTCCTGATGGTCGCTTCGAGCCGCGACCACCCGTGCAGCGGCCACATCCCACAGCCGCACGGTATTATCCGCTCCCGCCGATGCCAACAGCTGATCGTCCGGGCTGAAGGCCAGTGACCAGATGGTATCGTCCAGTTGGTCGAAGCGGCGTGGTTGAGGCGGCTGCTGGCTCAGGTCCCAGAGCACCAGAGACCCATCATTGCTGCCGACCGCCAGATAGCGGCTGTCGTGACTGAACGCGGCGCTATTGATCCACGTCCGCGCTTCCTCAAGCGGCAGCCCCAGTTGGCGATGGCTGATCGCATCCCAGAGGCGCACACTGCCATCACGACTGCCCGACGCCATGTACTGCCCGTTGGGTGAATAGACCACTGTTCGAACCCAATCGCTATGCCCGTTCAGCACCGCTTTCAGGCGAGGATGCTGCTGCAACAGTGAGAGCAGGCTGTTGCGCGCTTCGAAGGTGTTGGCCGCGTCGAGGGCCTGGAGGCTGAGCAGCAGCGCCAGGTCGATCTGATCGGCGGAGATGAGGGCTGAGGCGGCCAGTTCGCGCGACCGCGAAATCTGAGACTGCTGATCCGCCCGGTCCCGCTCTGCCATCGCCGTGGACTGGGCAGCGGCGGCAATCTGGCTGGCGGCAGATGCCTGATTGCGCTGGTCGATGGCGAGGAGGGCAAGTACCGCCATGAGGGATGCGGCGATGATGGCGGCGGCTGCCCGGATGCTGCGGTTACGCTCCTCTCGCCGATGGCGTTTCAGGCTGGCATCCAGATAGGCCGCTTCAGCGCTGTTCAACGTCACGGTGCTCGAATGCACCAGATCCTCGAATTGGGCCAAACGGACGCCGGTTGCAAGAAAGCTCGCATCCTTCCTGGCCTGAATCCACTCGGAGACGGCAGCCGCCAACTGGCGCTGAATATGCAGTTCCGCGCGACTCTGATCCAGCCAGATGCGCAGCTGCTGCCAGGTTCGAATCAGGGCTTCATGGGCGATTTCGACGGTGGGGGTTCGGGTGAGCGGGTCCCGGTCGAATGTCAGCAGTCGATACTTGCCGAACCAATCCAGGACCGACTGCACGTCACCTGCGTCCGCCGCCAGCGTCGTCAATTCGGATTGGAGGACCCGCCTGCGGGTATCTTCGGTGCCTTCACCGGGCGTGACCAGACGCAGAAAAACCTGTTGAGTCAGGGACCGCTGAACGGGGTTCATCAGCTGATAGAGTTCGTCGGCACGGCGCGCCACGGCACCGGATACGCCGCCGATGGCCTGATACGCATCCAGGGTAAGCTGATCTTTTTTGCGCTGCTCGTAAAGCTCGGACAGCGAGAACTGGAGCAGCGGCAGCGCATTCGGTTGTTCGACGACATCCTCAACCAGCCGATCGACCAATCCGGTTTCCAGCGAGAGTCCGACGCGCTCTGCGGGCGCGGTAATGGCGCGGCGCAGCTCATCACCGGTCATCGGCAAGACCACTTCGGTTCGTCTGCGGACGAGATCGCCAAAGCCGGGGTAGAGCAGAGGCCGATCGTAAAAATCGGCGCGCAGCGTGATGATCAGGCGCAGGCGGCTGTCTGAAGCCGTAACCGCCTGATGAAGGAGTGTCAGAAAGCGGGAGCGTTCGTTTTCGTCCGCGACCTGGGTAAAGATTTCTTCAAATTGATCAATAATCAGGATGAGTTCGGACGAGTCATCGGGCAGGACTGCGTGGATTGCCAGGTGAAGTCCACCCTGGCGCTGGAGCACCTGCTCGATGGCAGCGGCGGGTTCCGTGGCGACCTTCAGCAGGGCATTGGTTATTTCAACGAGCGGATGTGCGCCAGGCGTGAGTTCAACCAGAAACCACCTGCGCCAATTGCTGATCAGACCCTTGCGAATCGCGGGAATAAGGCCCGCCTTGATCACGCTTGATTTGCCGCTGCCGCTCGGACCGACGACCGCCAGAAAGCGGTGCGCCTCACTGGTCTCTGTGAGCTTGTCGATAAGAGTTTCAACCAGTGCGTCACGGCCAAAGAAGTCGGCGGCGTCCGCCTCCTGAAAGGCGCGCAGACCTTTAAATGGATTAGGCGGACCGGCGACCAGTGCGTCGATCGACGACAGACTGATGATGCCCGTAACGGATTGAGGCTGAGAACGGTCGGACCGATTCCTGGGCTGCGCCGGTGAATCGCCCGCCTGATAGTTGCCCACGGCCTGGCGGAAGGCATCGGCCATCTCGACCACAGAGGCATAGCGCACGGCTGGATCTTTGGCAGTCGCCCGCCACAGGACGATATTCACCGAATCGGGTAGTTCGGCACGATGGGTCTGAATCAAAGGCAACTGCGAGTTTAACTGATGTCGCAGCAGCTCGACGACATTAGTCACCCCGGTGACTCCAAAGGGATGCTGTCCGCTGAGCAGTTCGTACAGCACGATGCCCAGGCTGTAAATGTCGGTTTGGGGCGAAATAGCCGCTCGTTTGATTTGTTCCGGTGAAATATAGGCTGGGGAGCCGCGTACACTGGCATTCGTGGATGACACGGACAGATCGATGCCGGCCTGCAAATCGACGGCCAGGCCAAAGTCGGTGAGATACCCATTCTGATCCTCGTCGAGCAGGATGTTGGCTGGTTTGATGTCCTGATGGATGATGTCATTGCGGTGGGCGATGGTTAATGCGCTGGCGATCTGGTCCAGCAGGCGCACCACCTGCATGAGGGGCCAGGCTCCCTGCGTAATGGAATCGAGCAGGCTGCCGCCGCGCAGCCAGCGCATGACCAGAAATGCGCCCTCCGGCCCGCGCCAGTAGTCGTAAAGTGGCACGATATGCAGGTGTTCCAGCCGTGCGATGAGTTGGGCCTCGGCTTCAAAGTTGCGAATAAAATCCGGGTTGTTGGCATAGATAGGCAAGATCACCTTCATGACGACATCGCGCTTGACCGCCGGTTGGTGCGCGCGATAAACGACTCCAAATCCGCCCTCACCGATGCGCTCCTGCAGCAGGTAGCCACGGATATTTTTTCCGGTTAAGTCATCCATCGTGCGGTCCTAAATGGTCCTGCATATACGCATATTACCAGCGATTTTTTGCTTCCATGACGAAGTGTTAGTTGTTGATAAACCCCGAATCGATACTTTCTTTGTGATATCGTAAATATTCTCTTACAAAAGTGTATGTTCAATTCTTGGCAACTGTGCTAAAGTTGCATCAAGGTTTGTTTTAGGCCTGTGCCGGGTCGATTTGTCATAATGAAAGAATTACATGCCAGGGCGACGATAGATCACAATGCAAGGTAACCTGTTTCATGACTCCGTCGCAGCGAACATTGGTGTCCCACTTAGTTTACACGGTTCATTTGATTACGCTTGTTTTTGTGATCGTACTGACCGAACAGTTTATCTGGACACCTGCCTCCCATTCTATCGCGGTTCGCGCGGATAGGGCGCGCGCCGAAGATCGCCCTGAACTCACACTTTCCTCCCTCTGCTCACCAGAACCCGCCAGCTACCGCGTGTGGCAGGTACACAATGACGGCGATTACGATATCTCTCTGGATTGGCAGATTTCAGAGAGCAATCAGGCAGGAAGCGCCGTGGTGCCTGCCGGTCATGACGTGATGTTCACCACCGCAACGGTGGATGGCCCCAACAGGCTGCGCATCCTGGTTGATGGCAACGTTCTGGACGAAAAAGAGAGCGAGCCGAGCGCCTGTAACCCGACGGCGGTGCCCCAACCTCCGTCGGATAAGCCTGTGTCCGTGCCCGTGCCTGCGGTCGTTGAGCGCAGGGTGCGCATCTGCCACTGGTCGCCGGACATGCCCGGTGGCCGCCAGGAGATCGAGATCGATGAATCGGCAGTCCCGGCTCATCTGAATCGTGGCGACCAGCAGGGACCCTGCCCACCGAATACGCCTGTTCCGACCGAGACACTGGAACCCTCACCGACTGCCTCCGATACACCAGAACCGACGGCTACCGAACGTAAGATCAGGATGTGTCACCGGACGCCCGATCAGCCGGGAAACCAGCAGGAGATCGACGTCGATGAATCGTCCGTGCCCGCGCATCTCAATCATGGGGATCAGTGGGGGCCGTGCCCGACTCCTACCGCCATTCCCACCGAGACACCTGAACCGTCTGTGACGCCATCTAATACGCCCCTATCGACTCCACCAGCTACCGAGGTCCCGATTTGCCGCTGGCCGTCGCGTGGGTCTAGCGATATGCAGGATTCTGGCGTGGATGAGGCAGCTTCTGAAGCGGGGTCTGGACATGGGCGTCATCCCTGGCCGTGTGTGACGGCGACGCCTTCGGTGACTCCAGTGCCGACCGCGACGAAGCTCGTGGTCTGCGAGGATGGATGGCGATCCGGCAGGCAGGATTCTGGTGTCGATGAGGTGGCTTCGGAAGCCAGGTTCGGACATGGGCGTCATCCCTGGCCGTGTGTGACGGCGACACCCTCGGTGACTCCAGTGCCGACCGCGACAAAGGTCAAGGATTGCAGGGGCGGATGGTGGAAACCGGGTGACAAACCAAAATGGCATTGCGCGACGAAAACGCCATCGCCCACCCCGACGGCCACCCATGAGTTCCATGAAACTGATACCCCAACTGCGATGCCCGAACCGGATGAGACTGAGACTCTGACGGCGACCGCGACGGATACGCCTACCCTCACTCATACGCCTACTCCGACAGATACCCCCACGGCTACCGACACACCCACCGCAACCGGGACGCCCACTGGCACGGCAACTTCGACCGGCACAGTGACGCCTTCGGATACGCCCACCGATACACCGACGGCGACGAATACGCCCACCGCGACAGACACCGCGACTCCTACCGAGACGCCGACAAGCACATCCACGAATACAGCGACCAATACGCCTACGCGCACGCCAACGGTGACGAATACGCCCACGAACACCCCTACGGCAACTGCGACGGACACCCCGACTAATACGCCGACGCTGACGCCGACAAACACTCCGACCGCGACCAATACGCCCAGCATTACGCCGTCGGCGACGCCTGTGGGCTGCAATTACCGCATTGCGTCAGGGGATGTCTATGGACCGCAGGGACTGGTCGCGGCCATTAACCAGGCGAATGCCGCCAGTGATGCCGACGTGATCTGCCTCGCACCGGGAGCGTATGTGATGAACGTGGTGCAGGCCGCCAATACCGGTTTGCCTCTGATTACCTCACCCATCGAAATTCAGGGAAGCGGCGCGGCTTTGATGCGGGCTTCAGGCGCTGCGGCGTTTCGGATATTCCAGGTCACTACAGCGGGGAGGTTGATCCTGGATACGGTATCCATCACCGGCGGCAGCCTGCCCGGGGATGATGGTGGCGCCATCCTGAATACCAGCGGCACTTTGGTGATTGTGAACAGCCTCCTGACCGGCAATTCAGCCCGGAGCGGCGGCGCAATCTATAACAATGGGGGCGCGGTTTCAATCGTTAATACGGACATCCTGTCGAATACCGCGTCGGCCAGCGGTGGTGGGGTGCTGAACGCAGGACTGAGCAGTGTGCTGGTCGTGTCGTCCGGCAGTGTGCTCGGTGATAATGGCGCAACCAGCGGGGGCGGCCTCTACAACTCCAACGGCGCGGTGATGATCACCGACAGCACGGTGCGTACCAATCGCGCGACCAGCGCTGGAGGAATCTTTAACAGTAATTTCGGCGTCGTGGAGCTTACCGCCAGTGTGATGACCGGCAACACGTCGATTGTGTTTGGCGGGGCAGTGGCGGCGGAAGGCGCGGACTTCACGATTCACCAAAGCTGCGTTTCTGGCAATGTCTCGCCGTTGGGCAGCGGCATCGTCAACCTGAACAGTGACGCCGGTGTGCCGCCCATCAACGCAGAACTTAACTGGTGGGGTGCGGCAGATGGCCCCAGCGGGTCGGGCAGCGGATCGGGCGACGCCGTCTCCGGCAATGTCGATTATGTGCCCTTCCTGACGACGCCGCCTGCGTACTGCCCGGCTGTGCAGCCCAATCTGGCGGTGATGATTGGCGCGCTGCTGAGCTTCTGACGGGAACCCGCTCGACCGAAATTGGATGCATGGCTGAGACCCTGTGGGTGGATGCGGGGTCTTTTTGTATGGCCGACCAGAATGGTGCTGGCGAGCCTATAGGTGTGCGGGTAAGCTAGGGCCAAATATGTTTTAGGAGACCCTGCCATGAAACTTGGCCTCGGTTTGTACCGGCACATGCTGACCCCAGTTAACTTCCAGTTTGCCCGGCAGTCAGGCGCAACCCATATCGTTGCTCATCTGGTGGATTACTTCAACACCGGGCCTCGAATCCCGACCGCGACTCACTATGGTTGGGGGGCGTCCGATAATCGCGGCAAGCTGTGGACCCTGGAAGAACTACACGACCTGAAGTCGGCAGTAAATGCAGCGGGCCTGGAACTGGCGGCGATTGAAAATTTCGACCCCTCACACTGGTATGATATTTTGCTGGATGGGCCGCGTAAACATGAGCAGCTGGAGGACATCAAGACGATGATCCGCCGCATGGGGCAGGTCGGGATTCCCGTGATGGGCTATAACTTCAGCGTCGCCGGAGTGTGGGGCCACGTGCAGGGGCCGTTTGCGCGCGGTGGCGCTGAGTCCGTGAGTTTCCTGGGGCCGGATGGACCCGACGAGACTCCGATACCGACCGGAATGGTCTGGAACATGATCTATGACGCGGACCGGTTGGAGGAAGGGACGATTGGCACCGTGACCCACGAGCAGTTGTGGAGCCGCCTGACGGAATTCCTCCAGGAGGTTGTGCCGGTGGCGGAGGAATCTGGGGTGCGGCTGGCCGCCCATCCTGACGATCCGCCCATGCCGACGATTCGAGGGACTGCACGGTTAGTTTATCAACCAGACTACTATCAGAAACTGCTGGATATTCAGCCGAGCCATGCGAACAGCCTGGAATTCTGTATCGGCTCGCTGGCCGAGATGACCGAAGGGGACATCTATGAAGCCATCGACCAGTACAGCAAGCAGGACGCGGTGGCATATGTCCACTTCCGCAACGTCAAGGGCAAGGTGCCGCATTATCACGAGGTCTTCGTAGACGAAGGCGACGTCGATATGATCCGGGCCATGCGCATTTTGCGGAATAATGGTTATGAGGGCGTGATTATCCCCGATCATACGCCGCAGATGACCTGCGGTGCCCCCTGGCACGCGGGAATGGCCTACGCGCTGGGCTATATGAAAGCGATTCTGACCATGCTGGAGCGCGAATGATGTGGGGCCGTTGCGACCCTCGCATGGCAGACTGAACCCTTATGAAAGGTGAGACGATGTTTACACCCTCGGATGTCCAGATAGGGCGGGTACACAGCCAGCTCGATACCCTGGCGCAAATCGGGCGGCAGCCATCGGGCGGTGTGACCCGCTATACCTTCAGCCCGGATCATTTGCAGGTCACCCACCTGACTGCGGCCTGGATGTCAGCAGCCGGGCTAGACGTCCTATTTGACCGGTGGGGCAATCTCGTCGGGCATTCTCCCGGGGTGGGGCCAATGGTCATGTCAGGTTCTCACCTCGACAGCGTGCCTAACGGCGGCCACTACGATGGCGTGTTGGGAGTCATCGCGGCGCTGGAAGCCGTGACGCTGATCCTCGAACAGGGCCTGCCGGTCCGCAAGCCGCTGGCGGTGGTGTCCTTCATCGAGGAAGAGGGCGCGCGCTTTCACGGGCTGCTGGGCAGTACACTGGCAGTGGGCCAACTGAACGACGCCGAAATCGACGCGATTCGCGATGGGCAGGGGGTCGGATTCCGCGACGCGCTGGCCGACAGTTCGTTTGGCTATCCATTGACGGACTTTGACTTTCGCAGCGACTCCGACTCGTTCCTCGAACTGCACATCGAACAGGGCAAGCGGCTCGAACGCGCCGGGATACCCATTGGCATCGTGACCAGTATTGCCGGGCCGACGTTTATGCAGGTGACGTTCACCGGGCAGGCGGATCATGCGGGCGCGACCGAATACGAGGACCGGCACGATACGCTGCTGGCTGCGGCGGAATTCATCGTGGCCCTGCGAGAACTGGGCACGAGTCGCTTTGCCGGGCGCGGCCACATGACCGTGGGCAAGATTGCCGCGCGCCCGAATGTCACCAACGTCGTTGCGGGCGAAACGATCTTCAGCGTCGATTATCGGGCGGCGGATGTGCAGACGGCGGCGGAAATGGCTGAAGCAATTGATGAGCTGCTGGCGGTAACTGCCGCGCGGCAGCGGGTCACCTGGCACGCGGAGATCGGGCACCAGACGCCGCCTACGCCAGCCCGTGACCGAATCCGCAGCGCAGTCGAAACGGGAGCCGACCGCGCGGGGGCAGCCCACCAACCGGTGGTCAGTTGGGCCGCCCACGATACCATGAACATGGCCTCGGTCTGTGACGCCGGGATGATTTTTGTGCCCTGCCGGGATGGCCGCAGCCATACGCCGGAGGAGTATGTCAGGCCGGAGGACATCGCAACCGGGATCGCGGTGCTGGCGAACGCGCTTTTGATGCTGGCTCAATGATCTGAATGGTGGAGCGGGGCGCAGCGCACCTGTGCCCCTCAGACTTCGCCGTTTTCTTTGAGCCACTGCTGATAATCGAGTTCGATTCGTTCTTCCCACTGGCGGTCGATTTCGCCGGGTGTGTAGGTGCCTTCGGCGAGACGCAGCTTACCGAAATGGTCCCGTGTGCGAATATCTTCCGAGCGTTCGACCACTTCCTGCGCCAGATGCGCCGGGATGAAGATGATCCCGGTGGGCGTGCCGAGCACGATGTCCCCAGGGAGAACGGTGGTCTGGCCGATGCGAATCGGCATGTTGATGCCTGCCAGTGTGGTATCCAGGATGGCCGTAGGGTCTACGCCCCGGCAGTAAATCACACATTCTTGCAGGTTCATGATGCCCTGATAATCGCGGATGCCGCCGTCGATGACCGCCCCGGCGCGGGTATGTGCTTGCAGAGAAGTGGAAAGATTGTCGCCCACGAAGGTGCCGTCTTTGATCTTGCCAAACATATCGATGACCATGACGTCGCCCAATTCAAGGGTGTCGATTACCCAGGAGTTTTGCCCTCCGATGCGCCCATCCTTTGCCCCCTGTTCGGCAACGACTTCATGGAAGTCCGGTCGATGCGGCAGCATCATGGCGGTGACGGCGCGCCCGACCAGGGTCTTGCCGGGGTGGGTGACGAACCAGTTGCCTTCAAACTGGCGGTCATAGCCATGCTTACGCAGCACGCCCCAGGCTTCTTCGGTCGTGACGAGCTTCATCCGTTCCAGCAAATCGTCGGCGACGCGGGGCCTGCCGTTGGTATGGCGCTCTCCCTGCCAGAGGCGGGTGAGTTCGCGAACGGCGTCAGCGGGGTTCTCAATATTCATACTCATTCCTATTCGATAAGAAATTTCAGGAACAAATCAATCAAAGTGGGCGGTCAGGCCGCCATCCACCAGCACCTCACTGCCGGTCATGTAAGAAGATTCATCTGATGCCAGGAACTGCACGACGCGGGCGATTTCATCGGGCTTACCGATGCGACCCAGCGGAATACGCGGCACAAGCGGGTGCTGGTCGGCAGGCACATCGCCCCAGTTTTCCATCAGCATGGGAGTCTCAATCGCCCCAGGCAGGATGCAGTTGACGCGAATCCGGTGCGGCGCACATTCCAGGGCCATCGCCCGTGTGAGCGAAACGACCGCGCCTTTCGTGGCGACATAGGGCGTGTTTCCGGGTGCGGTTGCGCGTGCATGCGCGGACGCAATGTGGACGATGCTGCCGCCGCCGTATTCCGCCATGATCGGGATGCAGCGCCGCGACGTGAGATACAGGCTGCGCAGATTCACCGCGATGACCTGATCCCATTCCGCCTGGGTGTACTCGTGCAGCAGTCGGTAGATCGCCGTGGCCGCATTGTTCACGAGGATATTCACCGGCCCGAATGCTTCCAGCGCGCGCTGGATCAGGGCGTCTACGTCGCTTTCGGAGGCGACATCGCAGCGTGCCGCAGTCGCTTTGCCTCCGCTGGCGGTGATCCGGGCGGCCAACTGTTCGACCGCTTCACCCTGGATGTCGCCCAGCATGACCTGTGCGCCTTCGCGCGCGAATCGTTCTGCGGTCGCCTGGCCGATGCCCTGGGCTGCGCCGGTCACGATGGCGACTTTGCCAGTCAGTGCCCCCATATTTCCTCCCTATAAGTTGTTATTCAGGCTTCGCGCCTCAGCAGACCCCGGGTTCGGTAGGCGTCGGCAGCTTCACGAATGAATTTTCCAGTGACCTGCGCACTGTAGACGGTTTCCAGCCTCTCCGCAAGGGCCTGGAGGGTTTCGTAACTGGCACGACCGGGGCGCAGCAGTTCGTACATCTGGAGCAGCTCGTCATTCGGCACCGCCGCCAGTTCAGCCGCGCGGGTGAGATTCTCCGCAAGCTGAGGATAGTCGGCTGCGCTTGCAACCTGGGCCTGGGCGCGGAGGGTCTCGGCGCGAATGCGTAAGTCCTCATCGGATAATTCGCCCGCTGCGGCAGCCTCCAGGGTAATGTCGTTGACCAACCGTCCGC
>JAIOHO010001014.1 GCA_019912905.1 Anaerolineae bacterium | reverse complement strand
GGATATTCTGCGCCTCTTGCAGCAGGACGCCCCAACTGGTCAGCGGCGCGCGCAGCCCTAACCCCAGGAAGCTCAGCGACGTCTCGGCCAGGATCATCGACGGCAGCGCCAGGGTCGTGACGACGATAATCTGGCTGATGGACGCTGGAATCAGGTGGCGAAAGATGATGCGCCGGTCGCTGGCCCCGACCAGCTTAGCCGCCATGATGTAATCGGTCTGCCGCAGCGCCAGCACCTGCCCGCGTAACTGCCGCGCCAGCCACGTCCAGCCGATCAGCGACAGGATCAGCGTCACCGCGAAGTAGGTTTGCAGCGGCGGCCAGTTGGTCGGCAGCGCTGCCGACAGCGCCATCCACAAGGGAATCGAGGGGAAAGCGCGCACCAGTTCGATCACGCGCTGGATCACCTCGTCGATCAGGCCGCCATAATAGCCGGAAGCCACCCCCAGCACCGTGCCGAAAAACAGGCTCATCAGCACACCGACCAGCCCGACCGTGAGCGAGATTTGTGCGCCCAGGATCGTTCGCGTGAGCATATCGCGCCCCTGCCGGTCGGTGCCCAGGATGCTGACCAGGCCATCGCCTGCCGTGAATAGATGCAGGTCCGTCTCGAACAAGCCCAGGACCGAATACGAGTCGCCGTGCGAAAAGAACTCAAGCGGGTATTTTTCGTCGCAGTTGGCGGTATACACCCGGCGCAGGTTGGCGTCCATTTCTGCGTAGATGCCGCAGACATGCGGGCGCAGTTGGCCGCCGTCAAACAGATAGATCGGCTGCGGCGGGAGAAACAGATACTGGGTAAAACGTGTGGTCAGCGTGTAGGGTGCGACAAAATTGCCGAACAGCGCCACCAGGTAATAGCCCAGCACGATCACCCCGCCGATAATGGCTGCCCGGTTGCGCCGGAAACGCCGCCACAGCATGCCGTACTGCGAGCTGGCAAACTTGGCTTCCTCGGCAGTCAGCGTGCGGACGGTGGCTTCGGCCTCGCTGACATCGGCCAGCCGCTCGTAAGCCTGCTGAATCTGCTGAGACTGCTGTTGAAGTCGATCGTCCGCAAGGCTCATGTGTACACAATCCTCGGGTCCAGCCAGGCCAGCACCACGTCGGCGAACAGGTTGGCTACCAACTGCATGAAGGCCATCATCAGCAGGAAGGTCCCCGCCAGGAACATATCCTGACTCAGCAGCGAGCGCAGAAACAGCGGGCCGGTGGTCGGCACGGATAGCACGACGCCGATCAGGATCGACGACGAAATGATCTTGGGCACTTCCATCGCCATGACGCTCACCACCGGGTTGAGGGCCGAGCGCACGGCGTATTTGTTGACGACCTTGCGTTCCTTCAACCCTTTGGCGCGCGCGGTAGTGATGTACTGCTGGCTGAGCACGTCCAGCATGCCGCTGCGCATGATGCGCATCAGCTGCGCCGTGCTGGCGAAACCCAGGATGAGCGCCGGGGGAATGAAATGGGCCAGGTAGTCCAGCGCTTTCGCCAGGCTGAGCGGCGCGTCCTGAAACTGGGGCGACTGCACCCCGGTCACCGGAAGGCGCAGAATCACCGCGCCTACGTACAGCCAGACCAGCGCCAGCAGAAACCCGGGCAGTGACAGGCCAAGGAAGGCCAGCGCCGACAGTGCATTATCGCCGAATGAATACTGGTGCGTGGACGAATACACGCCGATAGGGATCGCCAGGACAAACATGATTACCAGCGAAGCCGCGCCCAGAAGCACGGTATAGCCCAGCCGGTCGACGATCAGCGGCCATACCGGGGTAGTCCACTCGAACGAATAGCCGAAATCCCCGGTCGGAAAGCCGTCGATCCAACCCAGAAACTGCTCGAAGAAAGGCCGGTCGAGGCCATAATTCTGCCGCAGCAGTTCGGCCAGCTCGTTGGTCATGCCGCCGCCGGTTTCTGCCGTTTGTGCCTGGAGCGTGGTCAAAAAGTCGCCAGGCGGCAGTTGGATAATCACGAACGACACAAACGCGACGGCAATCAGCATCGGAATCATCAGGCCGATGCGCCTGAGAATAAAACTGGTCATGGGATGCGCCTCAACTGCATCTCATCCCGGATGGCGAGGGCCAGGCCATAGGCCAAACCCGTTTTTGCGAAACCACCCTCACCCCTCCACAGAGTTCTTCATGAAGAAGGAGACCTATCACCGCTAGGCGGTTGAAGCCCCTCGCCCTGAGGGAGAGGGGTCTGGGGTCAGGGCCAAGCACAGCGGCATCATTCAACGTTCCTGTGCCCCTGCTCATCCGGTCTGAACGAAAGATCGGCGGGCGGGGAGCGCCGTTCGCGCCCCCTGCCCTGCCACAGCCTTAGTTATCGAAATAGAAATGCGCCGGATCCATCGTGCCCGGAGTCATGATGATCCAGTCCGCCGTGTGGTTGGTCATGACGTTCTTGAAGTTGTTCTTGACCACCACCGGACCAGGGACCAGGCCCACCAGTCCAATCGTCCACATATTTTCGGTGGACATGCGGACCAGTTCGGTGCCGATTTCGACCTGGCGAGTCTCATCGACGGTGATCTTGTATTCGTCGTACAGCGCCATCGCCTGCTTGAACAGGTCGCTGGGTTCTTCACCGAGTTCGCCGCCGGTCTTGTACCAGGTGCCGAACGACGGGGCCATCCAGGAGCGCTCGTCGAACGGGAACTGGTAAACCGGGTCCACCATCGCCACCAGGCCGCGATCCAGGCCCCAGGTGGCGATCATGACTTCATTCGCGCCCGCCTTCGGCCAGTAGATGTCGCGGGTCGAGGGGCGAACTTCGGTCTTCATGCCGACCGCATTCCAGTTTTCCGCCACGAGTTCCAGCGCATCCAGCCGCGGCCCGGCGGTTTCCGAGGTCTCGACCACCAGTTCGATGGGGGTGCTATCGGCAAAGGTGCGGAACCCATCACCGCCGCGTTCCAGGCCCAGGCCATCCAGCAGGGCGCTGGCTTTGTCCGGGTCGTACTCGGCATTGATCGCTTCCAGTTCGGGATCGTAGTAGGGGGAATCCGGCACGACCGTCGAAGTGCGCGGCACGCCCTGCCCCAGGAAGGCGACCTGGTTGATGGTGTCGCGGTCGATAGCAACCGACATCGCCTGCCGGAACTCCAACTGCTGGAACATCTCGCGATACTGGAGATCGCCGTAGCTCTGGTTGAAGAACAGCGCCGTTTGCGCCGCCGACGCCGCAGGCCACAACAGCATATGATAATCGCCTGCTTCGGCGTTTTCCTGGAAGACCGGGTAGTTGGCGAGTTCCAGGCCGCGCGTCTGCATGTCGATTTCGCCGGCAATTGCCAGGACGTTGATGGCCGCATTATCTTCGACCAGCGCGAAGTGTTGCCCGTCGATGTACGGAAGCTGGTTGCCTTCGGGGTCGACTTTCCAGTAGTACGGGTTGCGCTCGGTAATCATCTCGGTCGCGCCTGGCTCCCACTGCGAAATCTTCCAGGCCCACATCACCGGACGTTCCACGTTGAAGTCGTTGGCTTTTTCTTCGAACACCTGGTAGTCGCCGGTTTCACTGTAGGCCGGATGGAACTGCTCCAGGTAGTGCTTGGGCGCGAAGAAACCGAAGCGCTCGAAGGCCAGCGGCCACTGGTGCCCGTGGAAGGCCAACCCGACCGTCAGCGCCAGACCGTTCGGCCCGGCGAATTTGAGCTTGATGGTGCTGTCGTCTATTTTTTCGAGTTCCATCGGCTGGCCGTTCACCACCCATTCACCGTGAATGGCCGGGGTGATGTTGGTGTCGGTTTCGATAGCCTCCCACCAGAAGATGACGTCATCGACCGTCCAGGGTTCGCCGTCGGACCACTTCAGCCCCTTGCGGAAATACAGGGTCAGTTCGGTGCTGTCGGCGTTCCATTCCCAGCGCTCGGCCAGGCCCGGCTGTACCGGGTCTTTGGGGTCGCGCGGCCAGCGCAGCACGGGATCATACACCGTGCGACCATAGGCGTGGAAGTCGGCGATCCCACGGAAGGCGCGCCGCCATACCCCGCCATACTCGCCAACGCTCTCGACCGGCTCGACCACCAGCGGATTCTCAGGCAGACGCCCCTCGACCGGCGGCAGCTCGCCTGCGGCCACCTTTTCGGCCAGCATGGGCGCTTCCTGATAGGTCATCATATCCTGAGCGCCGAGCGGCACTGCCGCCAGCAGCCCAAGCAAAAGGGAAAAGATCAACAATCTGACGAAATTGCGTTTTTTTAACATGATCTCCTGCCTATCTATTTGCACATTTATTTCGAGTGTTCCTGGAATATCTGCCGTCGTCCACCTCCTCAAAGGTAATTCAGGGCAATCGCCTGACCGCTTGCCAGATGCTGCTCCAGTAAATCGGCACCGCGATCCGCTTGACCCGCTTGCAGCGCATCCAGAATCTGTAAATGCTCCTCGGCCATCATTGCCAGGTGCGATTCGGGGATGCGGTTGGAATAAACCCACCGTCGAATCCAGGCGGCCCTGGACACGACCTTGGTCACCATCTCAGATAATACGGCGTTCCCGCTCATCACACCAATGCTCTGGTGCAGGTAACTGTCGGCGTTGATATGGGTTTCGAGGGTATCGGGATCGGTGCTGTGCGGATGCGTGCGGAGCTGCTGCCAACGGTCACAAAGCTGCGCGACGCATTCCCGGTCCAGGTGGCGGGCTGCCAAGCGCAGTCCGGTCGGTTCCAACGCGCGTCGGACGACGAACACATCTTCGACATATTTGCGATCGACGGGGATGACCTGATAACCGCTGCTGGTGCCATACTCAACCAGTCCTTCCGCCATCAGCAGGTGAATGGCATCACGAACCGGGCTGCGGCTGACGCCCAACTGGTCGGCGATCTCCCCTACCCCGAGGCGGGTGCCGGGGGCGATGTCCATCTTATAGATGTGCTCTAACAAATATTCAAAAACCTGCTGGCCCAGGTTGGCCCGCACAGGTTTAAAATCAACATTCAAAATAATCATCCCTCGGTATACGAAGATACCGCATTTTGTATACATTATAGGGTAAGACCAACCTTAAAAGCAAATGAGCGCTATGGGCAATGTGCATAGTTATACAATGCCATTTAAGGGAAATGCGGGCGCACGCTGGCGAAAAGTGCAGTGAGATCGTGGATTTCGAGAGTCTGACCGCCTGGGTCGGTTCATTTGAAGACTATTTCGAACCATTTATTCCCTTGTTTCAGTGCAGTGAGACCCGCCAGAGTGTCCAGCACGATTTGGCCCAGGCTGGAACAAGATCCGTCGAATTGAGGGAAAAGGTGGCGTAATCCGTGAACGTGGGTGCGACGCTGCCGAGGCGCGCACCCACTTCTGATGCATGCCGACTCAGCCGCCGGAATGAACCGCGTCAAACATGGCGACGACGTTCTCCGGCGGGACGGTCGCCAGGATATTATGGACCTGCTGGAAGACAAAGCCCCCGCCTGGGTTTAGAATCCGAACCTGCTCCCGCACATGATCGGCGATCTTTTCGAGGTTATCCTCCATCAGCACGACCTGCGTATCGCAGCCGCCGCCCCACAGGGTAATGTCCTGGCCGAAATCCGCCTTCAACCCGGCGGCGTCCATCCCGACGCTGCGAATCTGGATCGGGTTCATGGCATCCAGACCGGCGTCGATCAGGTCCGGCAGCAGCTTGCGGACGCTGCCGCAGCAGTGCAGCATCACCTTGACGTGCGGTTTGAGTTCCTTGACCCGCCGCCACATGCGGCTGTGCCGCGGCTTAAAATAGCGCCGGTACATGGCCGGGGACATCTGTGGGCCGGTCTGCATCCCCAGGTCATCGCCAAACATGATGATGTCAATCGAGTCGCCGACCGTCGCCAAAAAACGCTCCAGCTTATCGAGGTGAATCTCCGTGATACAGTCCAGAAAACGTTCGGTGCGTTCCGGCTCGGCAGCCATCATGATAAAAAACTGATCGTTGCGATAAAAAAATTGTCCCACTTCTAACAGGTTGCCACCGAACAGGCCAAGGATGGCCCGATCAGTGGATGCGCGCAGCGCCCGTGCCCCTTCCGCAAAGGCGCGATCGCCCAGCGGACCCGGCGGCGAAGCGATCGCCGTCCACATACTTTCGTCGAAGGCGGCGGCGATGGCAGCTTCATCATCCGGGCCATCCATCAGCGGAAAATAGGTCTGGGTGAAGTACAGCGCGCCATACGGCATCTCGGCGAGGATTCGCCCGCTTTTCGAGCGAACGATCCAGCGCTGCTGGGCGTCGTCACGCTCCGGGACCGACCAGGCCGGTACCTGGCAGGGCGTGCCATCCGGCAGGACCCAATCGGCCCAGGCGGAATCCTCCAGCGCGAAGCCGCGCCCCAGTTCGATGGTATCGACGTGGAAGCGGTCGAGGACATCCTCATCGACGATCGCCAATTGCTGGACCAGGTCATAGACCCGGATCGGCTTCGGCTCAAGGCCCAGATGCTGCCGCAGTTTGGCATAGGCGATCGCGGCAATCCCTGACGAGCGGTGACCCGAAAAATCAATGGGAACGCGATCAGGCTCCTGATGATTCAATGCAGCCTGCACACGCTCACGGCTGTTCATGCTGATGCTCCTTTTGGTCATTCCAGATGCACATTCGCATATCCTCATTGTAACAAGAGGAAGGGAATCCATGCATTCGATGCAGGCCATCGGCAGGAATCCGATTTGGGACGGCCTGCTCACCGTCGGCAGTGGATGTATTCAGGCCGCCTTTGTGACACAATCAGGGCGGGCCGAGTTGGGCTGCCTGATCCGCGCCAGATGAGGATACAGGCGGGAGGAAGAACTGCGCCCGCTCTTCAGAAGTCAGTTCGCGGTAGCTGCGGGCCTGGCCGATCGCGACCAGTTCCTGAATATCCGCAATCCAGACATAGGCCGATGCATCCAGAATGGTCCAGGCCAGGATACGCCCTTCCTCCGCATTCCAGGCCACGCTGTCGATCTGGCCCGTGACCTCAAGCGGGTATTCGAGCACCACCTCGCCCTGAGCAATATCCCAGACTCGAATACCATCGTTCGCGGACAAATTGCGGCCACACAGCAGCCGGGTTTCATCGGCACTCCACTGCACCTGGTCCCCACAGTCATCCACCGCAATGAGTTCGGTTCCGTCTTCTGCATCCCAGATGCGGATGTCCCCATAAGTCGTCCAGGTCAGGACGCGGCGGCCATCGGCACTCCACAGGCCGCCGCTGATGGCATTGTTAAAGTTCTCCAGGTCTGCGCGCCGCGTGACTTGCAGCAGAGTCAACTCTTCCGCACCTGCCGCGACATCCCAGATATGGGCGGAATCCCCGTTGTTCCAGTACAGGATGCGCGTGCCCGCCGGGTTCCAGGCCGCGCCGATGAATCCTGGCTCACTGGGGATCGACTGGACTTCCGTGCCGCTGTCTGCATCCCACAGGCGCAGGGTACCTTCATCCGAGGACCAGCTCAGAATGTGGCGATTATCGGGACTCCAGAGCGCCCCCCCTGCCCCACTTGACAGGACCTTCACCGCCGGAAAAAGCTTGGTCGCGCGGACGAGGTCCCAGACATGCAGCCAGCCGTCCAATGTGCGCGTCAGCAGCCGGGTCTCGTCGGGACTCCACTGGGCTTCCAACACCACCTCGTTGTGCCGCAGGCTGAGGATTTCGCGGCCATCGGTGGCATCCCACAGCCGCGCGGTACCATCCCGGCCCCACGACAGAATCTGGCTGCCAGCGCGGTTCCAGCTCATACCATGAACGGTTTCGCCGGCATGGTCGATGGGATACAGGCGCTCCCCCGCTTCAGGGTCCCATACTGCGGCGTCAGGGCCAGACCAGAATGCGATCTCGGTGCCATCGGGATTCCAGACCGCCCCGCCGAAGGGAGAATCTGTGTTAATTTCAAGCAGCCTGGTGGGGTCCGAGGCATTCCACAGCCGGGCGGTGCCATCATCCGACCACGACAAAATCGCGCTCTCATCGTCGTTCCAGCGCGCCCCTCCCACAGTCCCGTCATGCCGCAGGGTCATCAGCATGTCCTGATTGCCCACATCCCACACCTGGATCACTCCGTCGTTGTCCCAGGCCATCACGCGGGCCTCATCTTTGCTCCAGATGGCACCGCGCACGACGGCCTCATGGCGCAGGGTGCGCAGCACGTCGCCGGACTCAGCGTCCCACACGCGGATGGTACTCCCCGCCCAGGACAGGATACGCGTTTCGTCCGCGTTCCAGACGGCCTGCGGCTCCGGTGCGCCGAGGTCGCCGCTGTTTGCGACCTGCCGCAGCGCCAGCAGTTCGTCCCCGCTTTCCGCATCCCACACCTGCACCAGGCCCCATTGACCGTCAGGATCGCTGGAGGTCGTCAGGATGCGCGTGCCATCCCGATTCCAGATGGGCAAAGAGGCCGCGATCCCAGGATAAGGCAGGTCGAGCAGTTCTTCACCCGTTTCAGCATTCCACACGTTGATGGAGCTTCCAGCGCGGACTTCGACGGTCTGGCTCAGTTCCCTGGCGATCGTAAGGATGCGGGTTTCGTCCGGGTTGAAGACCGCCAGAAATACAGCGCTATCATGCGGCAGGGCCAGGAGCATCTGTCCGCTTTCTGCATCCCAGATACGGGCAAAGCCGTCGTCACAGCTTGTCAGGATGTGGGTGCCATCGCTGCTGATCCTGGCGGACCGAACGAGATTGGGATGATCCAGATGCAGCAGTTCGCGACCGTCATCAGCCGCCCAGATATGAACCCGACCGGCATACTGCCCCGGATTCGCGCTGCTGGCATCCTGGATGACTTCATTCTCCAACGTCAGAATGCGGTGTTCGTCGTCAAACCAGATTCCTGCCCAGACCGCACCCTCATGTTGCAGAGTCCGCAGATTCTCGCCGCTGTCGGCATCCCAGATGCGCGCCGTGCCATCCGACGAGGCGGTCAGAATCTGCGACTGACCGGCATTCCAGGTGGCGGAGAGGATCGCCGCATCGTGTCGCACCGTCCAGAGCGCGCTGCCGCTGTGCGTATCCCATAATCGAGCGGTCCCATCCAGGGAATAGGTCAGAATCCGGCTCAAGTCGGCATTCCATCTGGCACCCAGGACAGCATCGTCATGGACCAGATGCAGCACCTCCGCCGGAGACGCCAGCACATTACGGAGCGCGGCGGTGTTCTCCTGATTGACCACGCCCTCTACGACATGCCCCAGCGATTCCAGCGCCAGCAGCAGCGCCGTCTGCGTGTGACCCGACGCCAGCTCCTGGCGCGAAAAATCGGCCAGCAGGCGAGACTGGGCATCCCAGGCCTGGCGCAGGTTGATCTCCGCTGCGCCCAACGCCAGGGTTGCTGTGGCGGCCTGCTGTGCGACCGCCGTCCCGCGCTGATCGGATTCGACGCGGCGCTCCTCAGACTGCCGGAACAACCCAAACGACAAAATTGCCAGTCCTATCGAGATCACCAGGGCCAGGGCAACGCCGATGAACAGACTCCGCTGGCGGCTGCGCTGGGCGATCCGGCTGGCGTTGATATATTCGGCTTGCAGCGGCGTCGGAACTGGCTCCCGGTTGACCCCCGCCGCCAGCCAGTTCTCAGCCTGCTTGAGATCATCCCCGCGCAGCAGCAGGCTGGCATTACGTTCCGCGCGTTCCCACTCTCGTGCGCGCATCAGGAAGCGGGTATGCGCCTGGACGTGTTCGGGATCGCGGGCGATCGTGCCCAGCAGGACCTGAAGGCTGTCATCGGTGATTGCATCGTCCCGCAGCGGCAGCCAGTTATGACTCCTCAGGGCGGGGTGCATACGCTGCTGGTCGGCCTCGTCATCAATCTCGCGCCGCAGCACCGGGATGATGCGCTTATTACAGCCCACCGCGAACTCGATCTCGTCAAAGCAAATTTTCGAGCGGATCGAGTCCGGGGTCATGATAAAGATGAAGTTGTCGGCAGACTCGATGCCCGCGCAGATTTTGCGCCACCAGTCCTCGGCGTATTCGATGTCGTCCCAATCCACCCAGGTCTCGTGGCCGTGTTGTTCGAGCCGATCAAACAGGTGCTGGACAAAGAGCTTATCGCGCCGGGAATACGAAATAAACACATCAGACATGGCGGCTGCCAGGCTCAGAAGTGGCTGCGTATGGATCGTCGTCGCATATCACGCGGTCCAATCGGTGCTGAAACATTTAAATCGACCTTGCTTGAAACTGATCGCTAAAAGCCGAATGGCTTAGACGATATGACCACCCTCGTCGGCTCGTTCCAGAACCGACTGAATCGCCTGAACCAGCGCCCGGGCTGCTTCGGCACTGAGTTCTACCGCCACACGTGCCCCAGGCCCCTGCGCTTCATTCACAAAGTCGATGTTCAGGGCATGTTCCATCGGCGCATTAAACGGATGATCATAGGAGACATTGGCTTCCTGAAGAACGAACCACCCGTTCAGCCCTTTGCCGCTGCCCTCGATTTTGATCTGTTCCACAATCATCGTGCACATGCTGAGGCTCCTTTTAATCGATCCATCCAACCACCTAACCCACAGGTTCGAGATACTTCTCAAGAAACGCAAAGACTTTCTGCCAGCCGTCCACCGCCTGGGCCTGCCGATAGTTTGGGCGATGATCATAAAAGAACCCATGCCCCGCGTCAGGATAGCGGTAGAACTCATACGTTTTGCCGTGCTTTTTCAATTCAGCTTCATGCTGGTTGACCTGCTCTGGCGTCGGGCTGCTGTCCTCATCCCCAAAGATGCCCAGGAGGGGACACGTGAGATCGGCGGTATAGTCGAGGGGACTCACCGGGTATTTCGGGGTTAAGTCCTCCGGCGTCATCACCACACGCCCGCCCCAACAATCGACCACAGCGTCAAAGCCCTGAACGCGACAACCCGCCAGAAATGCCTGTCGCCCGCCTGAGCAGGTGCCGAAAACACCCACTTTACCATTCCCATAGGGCAATGAGCGCAGATAGTGCATGGCCCCCTCGAGATCGCCCATCACCTGATCATCCGCCACGCCTCCCTCGGCCCGCACTTTGGCGGCGACATCTTCCGGCGTGCCATGCCCCGCGCGGAAGTAGAGATTGGGAGACAGGGCCGCATAACCATAATGGGCGAATTTACGAGTCGCCTGTCGATACCATTCATCCCATCCAGGCATATGGTGAATGATCACCATCCCCGGAAATGGGCCAGGGCCTAAGGGTCGGGCGAAGTAAGCATTGATCGGTTCATGATTGGCGCCCTGCATGGTGACGGTTTCGGCAATCATGCCTTCATACCTATCCGTTTGATACACAGCAACCTCCGCTTTCCCTGTTTGCTTTCAGGAGTAAAGAGACCCAAAAAATGAGGGTCTGTCAATTTCTTGGCGGATTTTGCGCCCTCTTGAACCATCAAATGACTGATCTGACCCTGACTGCTCGTTGGGTCACTTAACCCCCTCATTCCAACCCTTCTTCCTCAAATTCCAGGGAGAAGGGTTAAAAACCGGAGCGTCCCTGTGGACAGCGAGGGTTAGGGAGGGGCCAAAGCGAGCCAGCAGAATGCCCTGGCTGAGAACCTGACACTTTCATGCAAATTGCCAAAGAGGACGATAGGAGAGAAAGGCAGGCACTTGATCTTGAGCTAATCGTCGTTGTAACCAACGCCGGGCGGTTTGAAACAGGCTCAAGCGTCGTCGATGTGAGCGGGA
>JAIOHO010001013.1 GCA_019912905.1 Anaerolineae bacterium | reverse complement strand
CGGCGAAGTCAGCGCCCTCGCCGGGAAAGCGTCGGTGGAGTACATCCAGCGGGCCACGCAGATGGCGCTGGACGGGAATCTGGCCGCCATCGTCACTGCGCCGATCAACAAGGAAGCCATCAACCTGGGCGGCTATCATTACGCCGGGCACACCGAACTGCTCAAGGACCTGACGCAGGCGCGCCACGTGTCGATGATGCTGGTGAGCAGCAGGCTGCGGGTGCTGCACGTCAGCACGCACGTCGCCCTGCGCGAAGCCTGTGACCGGGTCAAAAAAGAGCGCGTGCTGACCGTTATCCGGCTGGCCCACCTGAGCATGAAGCTGCTGGGCATCGACAATCCGCGCGTCGCCGTCGCCGGGCTGAATCCCCACGCCAGCGAGGGCGGCCTGTTCGGGCACGAAGAAGCGACAGAAATCGTCCCGGCGGTGCAGGCAGCCTGCGACCTGAACATCGACGCCAGCGGACCCTGGCCCCCGGATACCGTCTTTTTGCAGGCGGTCAAAGGCCGCTTCGATGTCGTCGTGGCGATGTATCATGACCAGGGGCATATTCCCATGAAGCTGCTGGGCTTCGATGAAGGGGTCAACGTCAGTGTCGGGCTGCCGATTATCCGCACCTCCGTCGATCATGGCACCGCGTTTGACATCGTCGGTCAGGGAATCGCCAGCGAAACCAGCCTGATCGCCGCCATCGAACTGGCCGCGCAGATGGCCGCCGCGCGCGAAACCCTGAGCGACCTGTACGCCAGCGTCACCCAACTCTGAGCAGGAATCCAGCGACATGGATGATGACCTGAAACAGGCGCTTTACCTGATTGCGGATGAGATGCGCGGGATGGCAACCGTCGGCGGCCATTATGCCCGCAATCCATATGAAGTCGAACGGGCCGAGCGCATCCAAGACCTGGCGGTCCGGCTCACAGCCTTGATCGACAGTGAGCACGATGAACAGGAAATCCGCGCCGCTTTTGAAGACACCACTCTATTCCATGCCTCACCCGTCATTGGCGCTGATGTCGCTGTGTTCAACGACCAGGGTGAGATTTTGTTGATCCAGCGGCGCGACAATGGGTTGTGGGCGCTGCCGGGTGGCCTGGCCGAAATCGGGCGCACCCTGAGCGAGTCGGCCTTACTGGAATTATGGGAGGAAGCCGGGCTGCGCGGGCGGGTGGTTCGGCTGCTGGGCCTGTTCGATGGGCAGCGCTGGGGGTCGCGCTCCAAAGTTCACTTTACACATGTGCTGTTTCAGATTCATTGTGATGATCTGACCCCCACACCCGGACTCGAAACGCGAGAGGTCCGCTTCTTCCGGGCCGATGTGCTGCCGCCCTTATTTAGCGGTCATGACCGGATCGTGCCGTTGTGTTTCGAACTGCGCCACCGCGCGGCTCATTTTGACGCCGCTTCGTCCGTGGATACGGACCTGCCCACGCACCAGCGCCGCAGCCGGCAGGCATAGAGGAGCCATCGTCGCCGGGGAAAAAAGAAAACGCCCCGAAGGGCGTTTCCCGCAATGATGAAAAACCGAAATTACAGGGTGTTGACCAGGTTCGAGAAGATGTTGCCGATGGCGGGGCCAAGCAGCGCCAGGATCACGATCACCACGACGGCGACCAGCACCAGAATAAGCGCATATTCGACCAGACCCTGACCTTCTTCACGAGGCATGTACAGCATGATGATAGCTCCTTGAAATGATGAATGATTGATGACTGATCTTCATAGTTAAGATAGCATGAAAAAAGTTGGGCGTCAATAAATTTTAGAAATCTTGGGGAAAAATTTACATCTTTTATCTATTCTTCAGATTCTCGTGGAATGGCCTCCAGGTGAGCCGACAGCGCGGCGACTGCTTTCTGAAGCGGTGTTGCATGGAGCGCCGCAGCTTCCTCCAGGCGGGTGACGCGATAATGATCGTCGAGGTTATTGCTGTATACCGCCGCCAGCGCATATTCCGAAACGGCACGCAGCATGATCGGGTATTCTTCGGTGAGATGAAAGCGCACTGTGCGTAGAATCGTGGACATGCTGATGTCACGCCGGTCGATGCGCAGCACCACCTGCTGCGGGTCGATCTGCTGCTGCGCGGCCAGTTGGTCGATCAGGTCCAGCCGCGCTATGCCCTGGGCCATCCATTCGCGCAGCGGCGCATCCGGGCCGGGCGGCAGGCTCTCGCCGCGCAGGGTCATGCGCAGGGCGATCACAAACGCCCGGAGATAGCGGTAAATCATCATTTGCTCCGCCGCCGCGTCCGGCGCATAAATTCTGCCCCGGCGACGATCAACAGCCCCACTTGCAGCACCAGCGCAATGCCCAGCCAGGGGGAAGGCCCGCTGCGGGAAATGGTGCTGCCTGCCAGGACCGGCACCACTTCGGTGCTGACCACAGCAACGGCCTGCGGCGCAAGCGATGCGGTCGGGCCGGGCGGCAGGGCCAGCACTTCCGGCATGGCGGCAGAGGTGGCGATGCCCGCAAAGGTGGGCGGCGGAGTCGCGGTCGGGGGATCGGTCGGCTGCGGCGTCACAGTGGATTCGTCGGGCTGATCCGGGGCCGCCGTCGCCGCGTCTGCCACGGCTTCGCCGCCCGGCGTCGGGGTATAGGTGCCATCGTGCGGCGGCACCAGGAAGATTTCCCCGGCTTGCAGCGAACGATGATCCGCCAGATTGTTGACCTGCTTCATGTAGGGGATGTCATCCCAGGTATAGCCGTACAGCAGCGCAATATCGCCCAGGGTATCTTCCGGCTGGATTTCGTGCATGATGAAACCGTGTTCATCCACGCCTTTGATAAACGAGGGCGGCGCTGCCGGGCCGCTGGCGGCACCGCTCGACGCAGGCGGCACGAACGGCTGCGGTCCGCCGGGATTGCCAAACACCAGCACGAAGGTATTGCCCCAGGACGTGCTGGCGATGCCGATGCCGACTTCCTGATAACGGTTGTTGACCAGCCCGCGATAATGCACGCCGGAATTGATCCAGAACAACCAGGCCGCATCGACGGTTGCGTTGGTGCCGCCATAAATATTCTCGCTGACGTCGGTGCTGCCATACCCGGCGTTGACGGCGCGCGTGCGGGGGCCGGAACCATCCGGTCGCACGTGGCTGACCGTGCCCGTGTCCGCCATCCACTGCGCCTGGGACTGCGCCGCGGCGCTCAACGCCCCATTCAGGCTGTATCCCGGCAGACCCATCGAGGCACGCAGCGCATTGATGCGTCCCAGCAGGTCTCCGGCACTGCCCTGCGCCTGGGCCAACCCCGGCAGCAGCAGGCTCACCAGCAAAGTTCCAATCCAGAGGCGTCGAATCATGGCGCGTATTTTAGCACATTCTGCCGTGCCCGCGTCGAGACTCAAAAAGGGCAAGCACGCGGGCTTGCCCTCTTCAGGATTCAGATCATCAAATGAGGCGGGCTTAACCCTGGACGAGGTAGCTGCGGTGCATCGGGCGGGTGCCCAGGCGGGTGACAAAGGTCGCGCCCAACCCGACTGCGCCCAGCAAAATCAGGACGAAGATGCCGAAGGTCCTCGTCCAGGTCGTCAGCGCCAGCAGATTCCAGGCCAGCAGCAGCGAGATATTGCCCACCGCAGCGATCACCAGCGGCGGCAGCACCGTCAGGCTGACGCGGTGCAGCAGGTAATCCCCGATGACCAATGTTACCGTGATCCAACCCGCCAGCGTCATGCCGAAAAACAGCAGGGCAGCCAGCAGATACACCGGCACCAGCACCAATCCCAGCGGAGGCAAGGCGACGACTGCCGCAATCAGCGCAAAGGTCACGCCCGCCGCCAGCGCCAGAATCATCAGGCCGGTACCGCCCAGGCTGCGCGGGCCGGTACGGATAGCTTCCTCGATGTGGCTGATCTGCCGAGGGAACAGCACCACCGCCAGGATCGACAGGCCGGACAGCGCCAGCGACCCCAGCGCCGAACACAAAATCGCGATGGCCGCCCCGCTGACGGTGACGTTGAGCAGCGGCAGCACAAAGTTCGGGTTGGTCACATTCGACAGCGTCTGGGTCGATGACCACAGGTTGCTTTCATCGCATGGGCGAATGCGCGGCGACTCGGCCCGCTGGTCGTCCAGCGTATCCGCGCAGGCGAAAATATCGCCGCTCACATGCGCATCCGAATCCAGGGTGATCTGATCGCCGCGAAAGTGCAGCGTGCCCGCGACCGCCCCGTCAATCGCCGCCTGATCGACCAGCAGCGTGGCATTGCCATTGACCTGGGCATCTGGCCCGAGGGTGAGTTCATTCGCCATGACCGTCAGGTCGCCGTCGATCGGCCCGTCGATCTGGGCGACGTCGGCAATGACCGCCACGTTACCGGTCACCCGGCTGTCGGCTGGCAGATGCACCGTCTCCGCCACCGCTACCAGATCTTCCTGAAGCGGCCCGCCCAGCGTGAAGGATTGTTCGAAATTCACTTGTGTACTCCGCAGCAGCGGCTGCTGACTCAACGCCTGGCGTGCGGCATTCGCCAGCACCACCATGCCGATCAGCATCAGCGCCAGAATGAACAATCCCTTACGATGCATACCGTTCCTCTTTCTGCACCTCTATGACGCGGCGTCCGACGTCCGTTTGCGGGGTGCAAAACGAATTAACCAGATTAACGAAACGGGGATCAACCCGATCATCACCGCCAGCAGCCCGGGGTTGGCATTCAGAAACACCTGCATCTGATGCAGCAGCGCCTCCGCCATGCCCAGAATCACCGCCAGCAGTGCGACCACCACTTCGATGGCCGCCACGAGGCCCGCACCCGCCCCCAGAGCCGTCAGCAGCAGCCAGCTCACCAGCACCAGGGCCGGGATCATCACCGCAGCCACCAGCGCCAGCGACATCGCCAGCGCCAGCCCGGATAACCGGGACAGATGGCGGGGGTCCATACTTTCGGCCATCTCCGCCAGACGAGCCATAATCGAGGCCGCCAGACGATGGGGCGCGCGTTCGTGCGGCGCGTCCCGCAGCATCGTATCCACGTCCTTCAGGCGCTGGTACATCACCGCATCGCGTACACTGGTATCCAGGTAACTGCGGAGTTCAGCCTGCTCTTCGGGGGCCAGCTTTTCGTCCAGCGCCTCTTGCATCAGCTGCCTCTGTCGTTCATTCGCCATTACAAACTCTCCAGTAGCGGTCTCATCAGCGCACTGTTGGGGGCCTGCGCCTCCAACCGATCCGCCAGGGACTGCCGCGCCCGGAACAGGCGGCTTTTGATCGCGCTTTCGGTCGTATCCAGAATATCGGCAATCTCCGCATAAGAATAATCGTACCAATAGCGCAAAATGACCGCCGCGCGATATTCGGTGCTTAAGCCGCCCAGTAACGTTTGAATCGCCTGACTGCGTTCATCCTGAATGGTCGCATCCTCCGGTTCCGGTTCATTGCTGCTCAAAATGATATTCGGTGGCAGCGGTTCGTCGAGGGACAGCCACATCAGGCGGCGTTTACGCAGGCGGTCAATACAGTGGTTGGAGGCAATGGACAGCACCCAGGTCTTGAACGAACGGGCCGGGTCGTAACGATCCATATTGAGATAGGCGCGCAAAAACGCCTCCTGAGTCGCATCTTCGGCTTCGGTGCGTTCGCCCAGCATACGGTAGCACAGGTTGTAGACTGCGTTCTGAAAGGTGTTGACCAGCTCGGCAAACGATTCCTGATCGCCGTCGAGTGTGTTCTTCACCCACTCTAAGATGATTGAATCTTCCACAGACATTTCCCTTGCATACCACAGGCTGTGGTACCTACCCGCTTATACGCACGGTTGATATGAAAGTTGCACCGCGCCGGATTTCGATTTGAATAATAAATTCAACAGATGCAGGACGGCGCTCGGCGGCACGAACCACGAAGGCGCGCTCTTCTCCAGAACACAAAGCTTAAGCCGATCGATCGGCAGGGTTTGGGGATGTAACCGAGGACTTCTGGAGCGGGCATCAATCATGATCCTACCTCCAGGCCCTATCATAATGCAGCCCCCACACTTTTAGTAGGCCCATCGCCGCCAGATGCCCCCGGTCAAAAACCAGATCCTTGCATTCAGGGACTTGTGTTACAATTATGTCAGACGTGAACACCCGATCAATCATCTCTTGAGATGCGCGCCATGATCCTGTCTGCCGATTTGCTGTGGCGTATCAACAACGAGTATCAGAAGCGCCTCAAACAGACCCAGACTTACCTGGGCCTTCTGGAGCAGCTCACGCTTGTGCAGGGTGGCGATGGGTCAACCCTGGCCGCACTTCGGATGGCATTGGAACAGATCGAGGTGCTCTACCAGGAGCATCGCGAATGGCGCTACCGCTATTATTACGAATCGGCGGATACCCATCGCATGGTCCAGTCGCATGGGGCGGTCCAAGAAGCGCTGGCTCATTTCAGCCGAATGCGCAGCCGCCACGAGTATCAACTGGCGCGGCTCCAATCGACTCTGCTCCATATTCCCCGCCCGGACCCCCTGCTGACCCGCGTGCCAATCGGCGACCTGTGGGTGATGTCCGAATTTGCCATCACCGACCTGAGCCGGTTCGACGATTACATGCGGTCCCTCACCGTCAGCAGTCACTAGTCGTCAGCCGCCAGCTTAAAGTTTACAGTTCATAAAAAAACGCCGGTGAGCAGCCAGAAAAAGAAGGCGAAAGCGGCAAGCTCCAGCCTGAGGGCATTCTGGGTACATGGCACTTAAAACGGTGGGCTACCGACTAAGGACTGTAGACTTCTAGATCGTATGCAGTTCGTCGAGCAGGATGTAGCCTTCGCGCAGCGCCAGCAGCGCCGCCTCGTTACGATCCTGTGCGCCGAGTTTATCCATAATCCCCGCCAGGGTTTCGATGACCAGCGGCATCGCCAGATGCAGCCGCCGCGCCACCTCATCATTGTCATAACCGCGCGCCACCAGCAGCAGGACCCGCCGTTCGGTTTCCGTAATCGTCTTTTCCGGCTGCTCGTCACGCAGTAACCCGGTGACGACTTTTTCCGTCACGCCATGTCCGAGCACCAGATGCCCCTTGTTGACCTTGCGGATGGCATCGACCAGCTCGTTTTCTTCGGAGACTTTCAGCAAGTAGCCGTTGGCTCCGGCCCGCAGTGCACGGACGATATAACCGCTTTCCTCGCGCCCGGTCAGCACCAGCACCTTGACGTCCGGCGCTTGAGCGCGAATCTCCGGCAGCACGTCCAGGCCGCTTTTACCAGGCATATTCAGGTCCAGCACCAGCACATCCGGCTTCAGTTCCAGCGTTTTTTGCAGCGCCCCATCGCCATCGGCAGCCTCACCGATCACGTTCAAACCCGCATGGGCATTCAACTCGCTGACCAGCGCCCGGCGCAGGACACTGTGGTCGTCGGCCAGCACCAGGCGAATCACTTCCTGAGAAGGCTGCGTCAGCGTGTCCCCGGATTTGACCGCTGCGTCCGGCGAAAGCGGCTGCGCCGATACCGCTGACCCTTTGAGGGCTTCCTGAAGCGCCTCGGCCATCAGGCGGCAGGACTGGAAACGCCGTGTCGGGTGTTTTTCCAGCGCCTTCAGAATGACGGTTTCCAGGCCGACCGGCAGGCTGGGCACAATCAACCGGAGCGGCGGCGCAGGTTGGCGAACCTGCTGCAGCAGCAGCGCCGAAATCTCGTCCGCATCGAAGGGCAGCTGCCCGGTCGCCATCTCGTACAGGACGATGCCCAGCGAGTATATATCGGTGCGGTGGTCGAGTGTATGCCCCTGTGCCTGTTCGGGGGAAAGATAAGCCGGGGTGCCGATAATCATGCCTTCAGCAGTGACGCGGGTCGCTTCGCGCGGCAGCGCCAGCCCCAGATCCATAATTTTGACCTGCATCTGCGGCGTGACCTGGATATTGGCCGGTTTGATGTCGCGGTGAATGATCTGCCGCTCGTGCGCATAATCCAGCGCCATGGCAATCTGGCAGCCCAGGCTGACGACCATTTCGGGCGGCGAAGGAATATAATCCGCCAACGGGGACCCCTCGACATATTCGACCACCAGAAAAGGCTGCTCGTAGTCCTCGACCATGTCGAAGATCGCCATGATGTTGGGATGGTTAAGTTGAGCGGCGGCCCGCGCCTCCTGAAAGAAGCGGCTGCGTGTGGTCGTGCGCACATGCGGCAGCAGAATTTTCAGCGCCACCTGGCGTCCCAGGCGCATATCGACCGCCTTATAAACCGTCGCGGTCGAGCCATCGCCCAGGTGTTCGGTGATATGATAGCGATTGAGTAACGTTTTACCGATCATGACCCGCCCGTCCGGCTTTAATCCCTGTTCCAGAACAAGAACAGATTCCTGAATCTGCATCAAGTGACATGTAAGATTCGAGCGCTCACATACGGCAGCTCCCAATATTACTTTAGCGAATTCGGGAATATGTAGCAAAAACTACAAGCTTTTCGCTGTACAGGTGGATTTCTGTCTACAATGGTAAATGAATACACAAAACCCAACCGCATGAGGACAGCGATTGAGGCGACTGGCATGGATGTAGTTTCAAACGACCGATTGTGTCTGGCAGTTCTGAACCACCTGCTCGGATTGACTGTGCTGGTTTTTGATGAGGATTTACGCTTTCAACTGGCCGCAGGTCCCGGCTTAACGGAAGAACTGCTTTACCAGCGCGTCAAACCCGGTCAGACGCTGCATGAAGCGATGCCGCCCGCTTATGCGGCTTCTTTTGAAACGGCCTTTCGTGCCGCCCTGGTCGGCGAGACGCGGACCCAGGAATTCCTGTATGGCGGCGGAACCTACGAAATTCAGGTTTGTCCCCTGTCGTTTGGCGATCCGCCGGGGACCGCAGGGATGGCCGTCTCGCGACGGCTGGATCAATCTGCCGACCTGCCGATTGCGCTCCACCGGCACCAGATTCTGATCGAACAGACCAACGACGCCGTCTTTCTGCTCGACCTGCATGGCAACCCGCTGGAATGGAACCGGCGCGCGGTGGAAATGCTGGGGTATGCCTACGAAGATTTCAATCATATGTCCATCGCCGATGTGACCCCTCCCGATGAATACGAGCACACCGCCCGGCGTCTGAACCAACTGATCACGGAAGGGTATTTGCCGGTCTACGAACGGCGCTTTGTGCGCAAGGATCGTCAGGAAATCATCGCCGAGGTCAACCTCACGCTGGTCCATGATCAGCATAACCGGCCTGCCTGCATCCAGTGTGTCGTGCGGGACATCTCGGATCGTAAGCAGGCTGAGGCTGCGCTCAAGGCCAGTGAAGAACGCTATCGAATTCTGACCGAGCTGATCGCAGATTATGCCTATTCGTTTGGGGTCACAGAGGATGGCGGCCTGGTTGCCGAATGGGTGGCGGGCGCGACTCTGCGCACGACGGGCTATACGGCGGATGAACTGCTGAGTAATCAGACCTCGTTGATTCACCCCCAGGATAACGACCAGGTCCAGGCCGAAATCCAACGCGCCATTCAGGGTGAGGCCATCGAAGAAAGCGAATACCGCATCCTGAAGAAAACCGGCGAAGTCCGCTGGATACAGGTCGCCCGGCATCTGGTCTGGGATGAAACCCACCAGCGGGTGATTCGCATTCATAATATCGCCCGCGATATTACGGACCGCAAACAGACGGAGCTGGCGCTGCGCGCAAGCGAGGAGCGCTACCGCATTATCTCCGAACTGATCTCCGACTACGCCTTTTCCGCCGCCGTCCGACCGGATGGCGAACTCGAACTGGAGTGGGTATCCGGCGCATTCCAGCGGATCACCGGCTATCCCAATGAAGCCATCCTCGATAAGCGCATCCCCCTCCTCCATCCTGAGGACTCCGAACGCGTCCAGGCCGAAATCATGCGTGCCAAAGCCGGTACTTCCATCGATCGCAGCGAATATCGCGTGATCACACAGGACGGCAGTGTCCGCTGGGTCCAGGTTACCCGCCAACCGGTATGGGATGCGCGACAGAATCGGGTGGTACGGCTGTACAATGTCGCCAAGGATATCACCGACCGCAAGGAAGTGGAACTCGCCTTACGCCGCAGCGAAGAGCGCTTCCGCCTGGTCGCCAGAGTCGTGAGCGACGGGGTTTACGACTGGGACATGGTCAGGAATACCAGTTGGCACAACGAGGGTTATCAGGAAACTTTTGGCACCGGAAACCTGAATGTCAGCGAAGTTGCTGCCTGGTTCGAGCGCATTTACCCGGACGATCGGGTGTCGGTGGTCGAAAGCCAGATGCACGCGGTATACCATGAAGATCATTGGGCCGCAGAGTATCGCATGCGCCGCAGCAACGGCACCTATGCCACCGTGCTGGACCGGGCCAACATCATGCGGGACCAGTATGGCAACCCGACCCGGTTGATCGGTGCGGTATCCGATATCACTGCCCACCGAGCCTCTGAAAAGCAGGCGCTTGATCTGGCGCTCCAGAAAGAGAAAGTCCAGATCCTGACCGATTTTGTGACCGCCATCTCGCACGATTTCCGAACGCCGCTCTCGGTCATCACCACCAGCCTGTACCTGCTGGAAAAGTCCCCCCATCCAGAAGACTGGCAGCGGCATGTGCGCAAGCTTCAGGAGCAGGCGGAACACATCGAACAACTCGTCGATGGACTGCTGATAATGACCCGCCTCGACCGTGAAAATGTGCTGGTCTTCGAGTCGATCGACCTGAAAGATGTAGTCGTGATTATCGAAGCCCGCATGCGCCCGCTTTGCGACCAGAAAAACCTGACCTTGCTCCTTGAACACGCCTCAGAGCCGCTGCCCATCTCCGGCGACCGCCAATGGC
>JAIOHO010001012.1 GCA_019912905.1 Anaerolineae bacterium | reverse complement strand
CACCGAATCTTCGCGCTGAAACAGGCGTACACCGACGCGTTTGCCAAACAGATAGCCCACACTGTCGCCCAGCACGGCAGCTATGAAACAGCCGATCAGCAGCACCGGGAGCGAGAAGATCGGTTTATCGAGCGAGGCCAGAAAACCCGCCGTAAACAGCAGGCTGTCCCCTGGCAGGAAAAAGCCGATCAGCAGGCCCGATTCGGCAAAGACGATGGCAAAGACGCCCACATACCCGATTGTACTGATGAATGATTCCACGATTGACCATTCTACCAACAGGCAAACGAAAGGAGGAAACAAAATCCATGTTCCCTCTTGATTTGATTATACAGGCGCTCCTTGCAAAAACATCACAAGGACCGGGACTAGAAACCGCTGAGCAGGCTCATATCCGCGCGCCCGTGCTGCAACGCGCCGATCGCCTGGAGCAGCCCGAAGCGATTCTGGCGCAGCCGTTCTTCCTCCGCATTTACCAGCACATGATCGAAGAAGTCTGTCACCGCCGGGATCATCGGCTCGAAGGCCGACAGAAACGCATCGACATTGCCTTCCGGGGTCAGCGCCGCGCATGCGGCTTGATAAGCATCGTAGAGGGCCTTTTCCTGCGCTTCGACCAGCGCGGCGGGATCGACCTCATAGACATCCTTTTCGCCGCGTGTAATGCGCACGCAGCGAGCAAAGCTGTCCAGGATAGGCTCCCAATCAGGCCGTTTGGTCCAGCCGGTCAGCTCGTCGATCGCCACCAGCGCGCGATGGGGGTTTGTAGACTGCTCGGCCAGCACCGCCGCCAGCACATCCGCCGCCCAGCCCTGGTCCGCCAGCCACACCTGAAGCCGCCCACCGATGAAATCGAGGACCTGCTGGCGCGCATCGTCGGCTACCGGCACCGGTTGGGCCGCCGCCACCAGATCGACCAGGGCCATCAGGTCTGTATCCCACCCCTGGTCAATCATGATCTGGATGATGCCGAGTGCAGCTCGGCGCAGCCCATACGGGTCCGCCGTCGATTTCGGGGCCAGCCCAGCCGCGAACAACCCTACCAGGCTGTCGAGCCGGTCTGTCAAGGCCAGCAGCGCGCCCGGCCTGCCCGTCGGCAGTTGATCATCGGCCCCGCGCGGCAGCCAGTGTTCGTAAATCGCCTCGGCCACGTCCGGTGTATAGCCGTTCAGCAGGGCATACTCGCGTCCCATCGTGCCCTGAAGCGCTGTCATTTCGACCACCATCTGGGTCGCCAGATCTGCCTTGGCGAGATGCGCGGCGCGCTGGGCCACGGCTGAGACGGTCGCATTCACACCGAGTGTATGGCCGACGGCCTCGACCAGCGATGTCACCCGCTGGCTCTTGTCAAGCATCGACCCCAACTGCTCATGAAACGTCAGAGTCGCCAACCGGGGAAGATACGCCTCCAGTGGTTTCTGGATGTCTTCCTTATAGAAGTAGTCGGCATCCGAGAAACGTGCCCGCAGCACATGTTCGTTCCCGGCCACGACATTGTCCAGATAGCGCTCATCGCCGTTGCGTACCGCGATGAAATAAGGCAGCAGGTGCCCATTCTGGTCTTCCAGGGCGAAGTAGCGCTGATGCTTGCGCATCACCGTCACCAGCACTTCCCGCGGCAGGGCCAGATACTTCTGCTCAAATGAACCACGCAGCGCGGTGGGCACTTCGACCAGGTTGGTCACTTCCGCCAGCAGACCCGGGTTGTCGGGGATATGCCCACCCACTTCAGTCGCCAGGGTATTGATTTGCGCGATAATCGCGGCGCGGCGTGCCTCGTAGTCCAGCAGAATATGCTGATCGTCGATGTGCCTGAAGTAATGTGCCGCATCGACCAGTTCGCGCTCCGGTGAGCCGTACTGCCGTGCGCCATGAGTCCGGTTGCCGCTGACCGTCCCGGCGTAGACGAAGGGAATAACAGACTGGCCGAACAGTGCCACGATCCAGCGAATCGGTCTGGAGAAGGCGACGCCACTGGCGTTCCAGCGCATCGACTTGCCGAACAAAATGGACGCGATGACGCCGGGAAGCGCTTCGGCCAGCACTTCCGCGGTAGGCCGGCCCGCCGTTTTGACCAGCGCGACCACGTACTCCCCGCCGTCAATCTGCTCCACACGCAGATCTTCAACCGCCACACCCTTACCCCGTGCGAAGCCTTCCGCAGCTTTCGTCGGTTTACCCTCGGCGTCGAAGGCGCGGTTAGCCGGTGGCCCTTTTTCGATCTGCTCCACGTCGGTCTGGCGCGGGGCCAGATTCCGGGCGTGGATCACCAACCGTCGCGGCGTGGCATACACGTTGACACCCTCATGCGACAGCCGCAGATCAGCCAGCAGCTTATCTGCCTGAGCGCGCAGGTGCGCCAACGCATCGGTTACATCCCCCGCTGGGAGTTCCTCCACCCCGATTTCCAGCAGGAAATCTGCTGGTGTGGTGACCGGCGCAGGCATAGGCGGCAGCGGCGGGAGCGATGGAGCCTCCCACAGGCGGTTGTGAATCGGGTGTCCCTTCTCTGCACGCTGTTCGGCGAATGCCTTCGCCACCTCGCGCGTCTGGTTGCGCATGCGACGGAAGTAGCTGGCACGCTCCGTCACCCCGATGGCACCGCGCGTATCCAGCACATTGAACAAGTGGCTGCACTTCAGGATGTAATCATAGGCGGGCATCACCGCCCCAGCTTCCAGCGCGCGTTTGCTTTCACGGTCGTAAAAATTGTAGGTCTGCCGCAGGCCCTCGACGTCGGCAATCTCAAAATAATAGCGGCAGTGTTCGATCTCACTCTGCAAGTAGATGTCGCCGTAGGTCAGGTCGCCCAGCCAGTCAATATCCCAGACTGCGTTTTTGCCCTGGAGCGCCAGCACGATCCGCTCGATCCCATAGGTGATTTCCACCGCCACCGGGTTCAGTTCCATGCCACCCGCCTGCTGGAAATAGGTGTACTGGGTGATCTCCTGCCCATTCAGCCAGACTTCCCAGCCCAGGCCCCACGCACCCAGCGCCGGACTTTCCCAGTTATCCTCCACAAAACGAATATCCTGCTCCTCCGGGTCGAGGCCCAGTGCCCGCAGCGAATCGAGATACAGCTCCTGCGGGTTGCCTGGGTCGGGCTTGAGGATGACCTGGTACTGGTAAAACATCTGCATCCGGTTGGGATTTTCGCCGTAACGCCCATCATCCGGGCGGATGCTCGGCTCGACATAAGCCACGCGCCAGGGTTCCGGCCCCAGCACGCGCAGCAGGGTCGCCGGGTTGTTCGTCCCCGCGCCAACCTGGATATTGTAGGGATTCCACAGCACGCAGTTCTGCGCCGCCCAGAATTCGTTCAGCTTAAAAATGACTTCTTGAAACGTCAGTGCTTGCGCCATAATCCGTCCTGATGGGTGTGCGTTCCGGTCATTATACGGTGTATTATAGAAGCAGGATGCCGGATTATCGAGGGGTGGGTTGAGCCAGTCTGACAGGCTGCCATCAAAAAATCTTAACATCTGCGCTCGTAACGCCCGATCCAGTCGAGGGTTTTAATAGACGAACTGAAAAAGTGGACCAACATGCGAACACCCTGGAAACGCGATCCCAAACCGCAGGATTTTACAACCCTGCCGGACATCGAACTCGTCGAACTGGCGAAAAACAATCAGGATGCATTCGGCGTGCTGTATGAACGCTACGTCGAGAAAATCTACAACTACGTCTACTATCGCACCGGCAACCATCATGATGCCGAAGACCTGACGGCGATGGTCTTCTACCGGGCGATGGGCCATATCCAGAATTACACCGAGCGCGGCATTCCCTTTCAGGCCTGGCTGTACCGCATCGCGCATAATCTGGTCGCCAACTGGCATCGGGACCGGGGCCGCCGCAAGATCATCCCGCTTGAGGATTATATCGGCCCGGGACCCCTGAGCGAAGCGCCGGAGCAGCATACCGAAACTCAGGAAGAGCGCGAGGTTCTGCTGGATACACTCCGGCAGCTTCCTCCCGAACGGCAGCAGCTGCTCATCCTGAAATTCATCGAAAAGATGCCGAATGCTGAAATCGGCGAAATTATGGGGCGCACTGAAGGCGCGATCAAATCGCTGTACCACCGCACGCTGAGTGCGCTGCGGGAAGACCTCAATAACCGCATGAGTCAGAGCCGCATCACCGATCAAAAAGGCTAGTGTATGTCCAACTCGAACCTGTCCGACGTGCAAATGCAAAACCTGCTGACAGCCCTCACGGATGCCATGCTCTCCGGGGATGCGGATATTGACCATTTAATCATGGAGCATCAGGTGGACGGCGGTGACGTCCGCAGTCTGATCGATGTCATCGATCAGCTGCACCGGTCGATGACGCCGATCCAGCCCTCCCCGCGTTTTGTCCGGCGGCTGCACCAGGACCTGGTCGGCATGGACACCGGCAACGTCCTGGTACGCGTGCGCCGTTTGCCCCCGCGCGTCCAGATCGCAGCCGGAATAGCGCTGGTCGCCGGGGTGATGATCCTCTCCCGCCGTCGAGCGGGCAGCGAAGACCGCCAGGAACGTCAGGAGCGCGCCGCCGCCCAGTAACCCAACTGTCTTGCCCACGCCGTCTCGCCTCATTGTCCGGCTGTCCACACCCCCCCGGCAGGCAGAGATTTGCGACTCGTATACGCACCCGATTTGTTCGGAGATTTCCCTTCAGCGCAGTTGACAGATGGGCCGCTATTCGTATATAATGTGCGTTCGCAAAACCTCTATTCATTGTCTCGGCTCGCATGGGACGAATTCACCAACAACCGAATGTAACCCCCGCCATTTACAGAGAGCAGATGTTTTTTTTGCTCTATCCATTCATTCTGTCAATCCGGCTCGGTAAAGTCATATTGAGGAGCGGCGCACTGTGCAACTAAGAGACCGTATTAAGAATTATGCCCGAACCCCTGACTCACTGGAGTTGCCATCGCTCATTGAAGTGCAGCTGGATTCGTTCAAGTGGTTCTGTGAGCAAGGTCTGGCAGAGCTGTTCGACGAAATCAGCCCTATCGAAAGCTTTAATGGACAGCTCAAGCTCTACTTACCCGGCAACAGTCGTGAGGCCCAGGAACTAGGTCTCAGCTACTGGTTCGAGGAACCGAAGTACAGCGAAGAAATCTGCCTCGAACGCGATATGTCCTTCGCGGCCCCACTGTACGTGCGTGTCGCGCTGGTCAACCGGGAAGCCGGTGAAGAAGTCATGATCTCGGACATCTTCATGGGCGACTTCCCCATCATGACCGAGAAGGGCACCTTCATTATTAATGGGACCGAGCGTGTGGTCGTCAGCCAGCTGATTCGCTCGCCCGGCGTGTACTTCGACGCCGATGAAGACCGCACCACGGGCCGCCGCCTGGCTAACGCGAAGCTCATTCCCGATCGCGGAGCCTGGATGGAATTCGAAACCCGCAAGAACGATTATCTGACCATCAAGTTCAACCGCAAGCGCACGGTCCCCATTACCATTCTGCTGCGCGCACTGGCGGCGGTCAACGATGCCATGCCTGCGGAGATGTCGCCCATCCACACCGGGAGCGACGAGGAACTGCTGGCCCTGTATGCCGACACCGACAACGATCCCGACCGGCAGTTTGTCGCCAGCACGATCAAGATGGAACCAGCCTGGGATCTCAAGAAAGATCAGACGGTGGCCGAAGCCGCCCTGCTGGAATTCTACCGCCGCATGCGCCCGGGCGATCCGCCGACCCTGGAAAACGCCCGCGAATACCTGGAAAGCCAGTTGTTCGACCAGCGGCGTTACGATCTGGAACGCGTGGGGCGTTATAAGCTCAACCAGCGTTTGCAGATCGACCGCATCATTTCGCGCAGCGTGCGCACCGTCACCAAGCTCGACATCGTCAAGCTGGTCGAGCGCATGATTGCCATCAACAACAACCAGGCCAATCCGAACGACATCGACCACCTGGGCAACCGCCGCGTGAAAACCGTCGGTGAATTGATCCAGAACAAGCTGCGCATCGGCCTGCGCCGCACGGAACGTGTCGTCAAGGAACGCATGTCGATCCGCGAATCGGACAACCTGACGCCGGTCGCACTGGTGAACATTCGCCCGGTGGTGGCCGCCATCCGCGAGTTCTTCGGTTCGTCGCAGTTGTCGCAGTTCATGGAACAGACCAACCCCCTGGCGGAACTGACCCACAAGCGCACCCTGTCCGCGCTTGGTCCGGGTGGTTTGCGCCGTGAGCGTGCCGGTTTCGATGTGCGTGACGTGCATCACAGTCATTACGGGCGCATCTGCCCGATCGAGACGCCGGAAGGCCCGAATATCGGCCTGATTGGTCGTCTGGCAAGCTATGCGCGTGTCAATGAGTATGGCTTTATCGAAACGCCCTACCGCGAGGTGATCAAATTCCTGGCCCCGGATGATGCTGAAATCATTGGCCGCATCGTCCGCGATGACATGGAAGACAAAAACGGCAACCTGCTGGCCGAAGCCGACGCAGTCATCGACCGCGAACTGGCTAAGAAGTTTTCGGACGCGGGAATCGAGAAGGTCCCGATCATGCCGTATGTCACCGCGAAGTTTGTCTATCTGTCGGCGGACGAAGAAGATAACTTTGTCATCGCGCAGGCGAACGCCAAGCTGGACGACCTGAAACAGTTCGTCAACCGTCGCGTTTCGGCACGCTTCAACCAGCATTTCCAGGTCGTGCCGGTCCAGCGCATCGATTATATGGACGTCGCCCCCCGGCAAATCGTCGGTATCAGCGCGGCGCTGATCCCCTTCCTGGAACATGACGACGCCAACCGCGCCCTGATGGGTTCGAACATGCAGCGTCAGGCTGTCCCGCTGCTCAAGCCGGATGTCCCGATTGTCAGCACCGGAATGGAAGATCAGGCGGCCTATGACAGCGGCCAGGTGCTGGTCTCGGATGAAGCCGGTGAGGTTATCAGCGTTCAGGGTGACCGCATCACCGTGCGCAACGAGCAGGGGGACGAGCGCATTTACCGCCTGCGCAAATACAATCGTTCCAATCAGTCCACCTGCATCGACCAGCGGCCTGTGGTCTACAAAGGTCAGCACATCCGCAAGGGTGAGGTCATCGCCGACAGTTCGTCCACCGATCACGGCAATCTGGCGCTGGGACACGACGTCCTGGGCGCGTTCCTGTCGTGGGACGGCGGCAACTATGAAGATGCGCTGCTCATCAGCGAAGATCTGCTGCGGCATGACAAATTCACAAGCATTCACATCGAGAAGCACGAGGTCGAAGCTCGCGACACCAAGCTAGGGCCGGAAGAAATCACCTATGACATCCCTAATGTCGGTGAAGATGCGCTGAAAGACCTCGACGAATTCGGTATCGTCCGCATCGGCGCGGAAGTCGGCCCGAATGATATTCTGGTCGGCAAGATCACGCCCAAGGGCGAAAAAGAACTCAGCCCCGAAGAGAAACTGCTGCGGGCCATCTTCGGCGAAAAAGCGCGTGAGGTGAAAGATTCCTCGCTGCGCCTGCCGCATGGTGACTCCGGGAAAGTCGTGGATGTAAAAGTTTTCACCCGCGAGGAACATCGGGATCTGCCCGCCGGGGTCGAGAAAATGGTGCGGGTCAGTGTCGCCCAGCGGCGTAAGCTGACCGTCGGCGACAAAATGGCCGGTCGGCATGGGAATAAGGGTGTCATCTCCAAGATCGTCCCGATCGAGGATATGCCTTATCTCGCCGATGGCCGCGCCATCGAGATC
>JAIOHO010001011.1 GCA_019912905.1 Anaerolineae bacterium | reverse complement strand
AAATAAATCCGCGTGAAATAATCTCCGGCTCGTCCAGAATCGCCCCGGTTTTCTTATCCACGTTAATGACCACAATCAGGAAGCCGTCGCGCGCCAGAATCTCCCGATCCCGAATGACCGCCCGGCCAATATCGCCGACCCCGCTGCCATCGACGAAGACGTAGCCGCCCGGCACCCGATCGCCGATACGCACGCCGTACTTGTTGACGATCAGGGTGAAGCCGTTTTCGACGACGAACGTATTTTCCTGGGCCACGCCAGATTGTACCGCGAGTTTGGCATGTTCTCTCAGGTGGCGCAGCTCACCATGCACCGGCAGGAAAAAGCGCGGTCGCGTGAGGTTGAGCATCAGCTTCATTTCTTCCTGGCGCGCATGGCCGGAGACATGGACCGGCGCAATGGGATCATAAATGACGTTCGCCCCGCGCTGGAACAGGCGGTTGATCGTCCGGTAGACCATCTCCTCATTGCCGGGAATGGCGTGCGCCGAAATGACGATGGTATCGTCCGCCATAATATCCAGATGGCGGTGCTGACCGATCGCCAACCGACCCAATACGGCGGAGGGTTCACCCTGGGTCCCCGTGACCATGACGACGATTTTGTGCGGCGGATAATTGTTGATGCGGTGCAGCTCGACCAGCAGGTCGTCGTCGATGTCGAGGATGCCCATCTTGCGGGCCATCTTGACATTTTCGGTCATGCTGTGACCGGCGATCGCCAGCTTACGCCCGTAGAACTCGGCATACGTGGCGACCTGCTGGATGCGAGAGATATGCGAGGCGAAGGTCGCGACCATGATGCGCCCGTGTGCTTCGCGGAAGACCGTATCAAAGGCGCTGGACACCACGCTTTCCGAAGGCGTCCATCCTGGCTGGTCGGCGTTGGTGCTGTCGGCCATGAGCAGGACCACACCCCGGCGCGAAAAATCTGCGAGCTTGGCGTAATCCGGCTGTTTACCATCGACTGGCGTATTGTCGAATTTGTAGTCGCCGGTGTGGACGATGATGCCAAAGGGTGTGTTGATGCCGAAGCCGACGCAATCGGGGATGCTGTGGCAGACGTGAAAGCTTTCGACCTTGAATGGCCCCACCTTGAGGACGTCACCCGCCTGAAAGACGTTGACCTCCGTCTTGTCCTTCAAACGTGCGTCCTGAAGTTTCACCGTCAGCAGGGCAGCGGTCAGCGGAGTCGCATAGATGGGCACCCCCGGCAGCGATTCGACTACATGAGCGACCGCGCCCGTGTGATCTTCATGACCGTGGGTGTACAGGATGCCGTGAATGGTGAGATTGTCACGGCCTATCAAATACCGGAAGTCCGGGATGATGTAATCCACCCCGAGCATATCGTTGGTGGGGAACATGATTCCGGTGTCGATAATAATGGCGTCGTTCCCCATTTCGATCGCCATCATATTCTTGCCGATTTCCCCCAGCCCACCCAGAGGAATGATCCGAAGTTCTGATTTTGCCATAACAGAAATGGCCCGGCGATCCCTCCATCGCCAGGATTTATCCTTTCGCGTATCTATCTATACAAGTCAAAAATAAGGGGAAAGAAGTATTTATCGTATTAATCTGCTTTATTATAGCACAGGTCATTTAAATCTGGACCAGGTAACGTTGTTTCATGGCCTCGTGGATGCTGTTGACCACGTGCAGTACAGCATCCGGGTTGTGCGAACCGGGGGAACCGCCAGCCTCCACAAAAGTATCTTTCAGGATCTGCCCCCAGTTGCCGGTGCTGCGCAGCTTGGGATCGCTGACAAACTGGTCGATCGTCTGCGCCGTCTTACCGCTCAATGGTTCGAGCATGCGGTTCAGGCTGGTGTAGACGTCGTCAATGTCCCGGGGGGTGATGTCCATGATTTCCGACAGGGCACGGTGCATATAGCGCCGCTTCATTTCGTAAAATTCGGACAGACGCATCTCGGTGCCCGCCGCCGTGCGCAGCGTCAGATCAGTGCCCAGGCGGTCGCCCTGGTCATGCAGGTTGGTGAAGGTCGCCCGGTCGAGCGGCCCGAGGATGGCCCACAACTGCGGATCGTCAGCCATCGGTCCCAGGTCACAGCCATAGCGCCGGAAATAATGCTCGATCAGGATGTGGCTGAGCGAAAAGTCGGTCAGGACCGCTGCCAACCGTGAGACGCTGATATGCGCCGGCATTCCGGTGCTTTCTACAGTGCAGATGCGCTTGCTGTTGGCGAGCTCCGGGCGGACGCGGCCCATCGGATTATGCATGGCGGAGACGGGCAGGCCGGGCGTGTCGGCATTGCACAGCAGGGCGCGTGCCATCGCATTCACACGCTCGGTCCGCAGCAGCGTGGCGTACTGGTCCATGTCACCTGCTGCAAAGTGTGGGCTGAGCGGCAGGTCGAGATAACGCCCAGTGACGGTGGTACGGCGCAGGTGTTCGCGCACGCACAGCAGTTCCGGGTCGCAGGTCCCATTGACGAATGGTCCGCCCTTGAGCACGGTGGCATTGGCGATGGCGGTCGCGCTGCGCAGCATGGTGTAAAAGGTGAACAGGCCGAGCGCTTCCGAGCGGCCTGCCAGGTCCAGGTGGATGTGGCAGCCCTGGATGCGGAACATCTCGACGTAGTGCGAATTGCTGGTGACGTGGTAGCGCTGGCGCGCCGCTTCCAGACGTTTGGCCTGCTCTGGAAACTGGTTATTGATGTCCAGCATCAGATCGACGGCGGTCTGAACTTTGGCGTCGTCGCTCATCTTAAAATCCGACAGCGTAGGATAAGCGGACAGGATAGCGGTGCGCAGGCCGGTATCTTCACACGCGGCGGCCAGGGCGGTCATCATGCCGGTGAGTGCGGCCCGTGTTTTCTGGTAGCCGATGGTCGGGGCGATGTGCGCTTCGATCTGGTACTGGCAGGCCTCACGGTCCAGGCGCGGGTAAATGCCCAAGCCCTGGGCGTGATCGTAATAGGTGCGAATGAAATTCTGCATCTCCACTTCGCTGGGCGAACCGCCATCACGATGTACCAATCCCAATTCGAGTTCGGCCCCCAGCGGTCGCATGCGAATGGTGTGATCGTCGGTCGTATGGATATTGGTGTGGTTCACCGCCGGATTCAGGTTATAGGGTGTGATGCTGTCCAGCAGCGATTTGCCACTGTGATAGCGCTTGCTGACCGCGCTGCCGAGGATGTACTGCTGGCCGTTAGCCTCTGCCAGGAAGATCTGGGCATCGTGTTCGTTTTGCGGCTCAAAATAGGTGCTGACCTGTGCGCCGACCGCCTGCGAGAGCTGTTCCAGATCCAGAACGTCGCCCGCATGATTCATTGCCAGCCTGCGGATTTCCTGGTTGAATCGTTCCTTCTGCCCCTCGATTGTTTCCCAGGGGAGGGCTTCGCTGTAGGCTGCCAGAATTTCGTTTGAGGGCAAGGAGTTATCCATGACCAGATCATCCTCCCAAATGACGTCGCGCGCATGGTCACCTTGAATTGTCTACGATACGCCGCGTTCTTACAAGGCGTAAAGGATGATTGGAAGAAATTATTACATTGTGACGGTTTCTGCATTTGATATGGCTTGAATCATTGCCTTGACATATAATATGATTCGTGGTCCATTAATATAGGTTTGAAAGAAAGCCTCCTTTCCAATGTCGCGCAAATTTGTTATTTAAGGCTTGTCAAAATGAGAAACTTACAAAATAGTCTAAGAGCTCCCTTCAGATTACTCCCAGAGCAGTTACCGCGGACTATCATCTACGGCTCTTTTTTGATTGTATTTTTGTTAATTTAGAAGTTACGCAGTTGGGAGGATGGCGTACTTGGGATGAGCCAAATAAAAGCCAACCGCCAGACGAATAATGTCGAGCTTGCTGTTGAAAATGGAGACGCGGGTGCGCCAACGATGCACTTCCAAGCGCAAGTAGGCG
>JAIOHO010001010.1 GCA_019912905.1 Anaerolineae bacterium | reverse complement strand
CGTCGATCAACACCGTTCGCGGCGGCTGCACCGTCTGCGGGCTGGCGGCGAAGCCCCATTTTGCGAAATCGGGCGGGGTGTCTCGCAGGTAGAGGCCCGGCTCCCATTTGAGGAAGGCGGCCTTGCGCTGTGACGCGCGTTTGTGAAGGGTGTTCCAGAGCGGTGTCCACTGATCGCTGGCGCTGACGAGCGGCCCCATCGGGACATAAGCCATGCTGCCCAGGCGCGAAAGGTTGCGATAGAGCACCTGCGCCCCGGCGACCACCTCGCTGCGATCATCCGGGGTCAGGGCCACGCGGCTTACCTGCCAGCCATAGGCGAGCTTGAGCTTCCCCCAGGCGGACTGCTGGAGGAGGTGGGCACGCGGATGCTGGCGGACGAATGCATCCCACTGCTGGGGGTCGGGTTCGATAATGCGATACATACTCACCTGATGTGCCTGAGGAGGGAAAGCACCTGCTGAACTCCATCCACAATACCAGGTTTCCTTATAGAGCATCGTCCTGGCAAAAGCAAGTCACGAATTTGGAGCAAATGAACGAAAAGTGGTTTGTGATCTGCCCCGTGTATGTTAGAATTGCCCGCGTGACATAATGGCTGACAGTGCCGTTCTATCAAAACTGCACAACCCTTTGCCAAGACCGGACGGGGATGCTATACTAGCGACGTTTGTCCCAAATGGCACAAATGAATTCGTGCTGCACGGGCGGTCCGCCTGCTTCATTCAATGCATATTAATCATGGTAGGAGTGGTTACTCCGATGAACGTACTGAACGAATGGGCATTTATTGGCGTCTTTTTCGCCATCGCCTGGATCTTCCCAGCGCTGCCAATTGTGGCTTCCTGGTTTGTTCGCCCGCACAAACCGAACGCACTCAAAAAACAAACCTATGAGAGCGGCGTCGAAACGGTGGGCGACACCTGGGTCCAGTTCAAAGTCCAGTACTACATCTATGGCCTGGTGTTCCTGGTATTTGATGTAGAAATGATTTTTTTGTTCCCCTGGGCCGTCGCCTACGAACGTCTCGACTGGTTCGCATTTGGCGCCGGCTTTTTATTTATCTTCCTGCTGACCGATGCCCTGATTTACGCCTGGCGTAAAGACGCGCTGGAGTGGATATAGGAGGCGCACTCGAATGGAATGTACTGACCTCATCAACACCTTAGCGCCCTGTCTGGTCAAAACCGGCTGGAATCCTGACCTGGCGAATCTGCTGTCGCTGCTGCTGGGCGTGGTCATCATTGCGACGGTCCCGCTGATTACCGTCATTCTCCTGATCTGGGTGGAGCGCAAATTCGCCGCCCGCGTTCAGGACCGCATCGGCCCGAATCGGGTTGGACCCTACGGTTTGCTGCAATCGGTGGCCGATGCGGTGAAGATGCTTTCGAAAGAAGATATTACGCCGTCGGGTTCGGACCGGGTGCTGTATAACCTTGCCCCGATCATCACCTTTGCCACGATTATCCTCCTCTGGGCGATTGTGCCGTTTACCCCGCTGCACATCGGCTCGGATCTGAGCATCGGCATCCTGTATTTTGTGTCGGTCGGCTCCATCGGCGCGGTCAAAATAATGATCGCCGGGTGATCCAGCAACAACAAATATGCGCTGCTGGGGGCGTTTCGCACGATCGCTCTGATCGTCAGCTACGAAGTGCCGATGGTCCTGGCGCTGCTGATCCCGGTGCTGCTGTCCGGCTCGCTGAGCATGCAGGATATTACTCGTGCGCAG
>JAIOHO010001009.1 GCA_019912905.1 Anaerolineae bacterium | reverse complement strand
ATGTGCGACTGCCGCTTCCTGATCGAATTACCGTAGATGATTGTAATGGCATGATCGAGGGGTTCGAGAATGAGGCAACAAAAAAGCTCGTCTAGGACGGGCTTTTTGTGGTGATGGCTGGGATCGAACCAGCGAACCTCGCCATTATGAGTGGCGCGCTCTAACCATCTGAGCTACATCACCAGAATTTAGCGGGGGCAGGATTCGAACCTACGACCTCCGGGTTATGAGCCCGACGAGCTACCTCTGCTCTACCCCGCAATGTGTGGAACATCTTAGCATCGGGGTCTGGCGGTGTCAATACGTAATCGCGCCAGGTTTATCAGAGGGTCATTAGAAACCTGCGACTTGTACAAATTGCGGTGGCTCACTATAGTGGCGTCATGAACCCACCCATCACCGATCTCGACCAGATTCGCGCACTTGCCGCACAGCAGCATGACGCTTTTGAGGTCATGCGCTATATGCTGGAAGCAGATGACGACCTCGACGACGCCCAGCTTGATGCATGGGTCGAAGCGGTTGCAAAACCGATTGCTGCCGCGATCGACTGTACCCGGTGCGCGAACTGCTGCCGTTCGCTGGATGTCTACCTCACGGAAACGGATGCGCAACGGCTGGCAGAAGGCGTCCACATTCCGCTCGACCATATCATGACGCGTTACATCGACCGCGACTCGGCGGCGGAAGTCGAGGAATGGGGTAAATTTCGCGCCCGCCCCTGTGCCTTCCTCGACGACAAATTATGCTCGGTCTATGCGCATCGCCCGGAATCGTGCCGGATGTATCCGGCCTTCACGCCCGATTTCCGCTGGACTCTGGCGGATACCATCGAGGGGGCCAGCCTGTGCCCGATCATCTACAATGTGCTGGCGGCTCTGGTAAATCAGGTGGACGAAATCGTCAAATCTTCCCTGTCCTAGCCGCCCGAAATCCGCTATAATCGCCCTTCCCATCCGAACTGACGTTCTGATCAAGGAGATGTTATGCCCCCGTTCGAAATCGTCTCCGAGTTCCAGCCTACCGGTGATCAACCGAGAGCCATTACCGAACTGATCGAAGGTATCGACCGCGGCCTGCGGCGGCAGACTTTGCTGGGGGCCACCGGCACTGGCAAGACCTTCACTGTCGCCCAGATCATTCAGAAGACACAGAAACCCACGCTGGTGATGGCCCACAACAAGACCCTCGCTGCCCAGTTGTACGCCGAGTTCAAGGAATTGTTTCCGCGCAACGCCGTCGAGTATTTCGTCAGTTACTACGATTACTACCAACCGGAAGCCTACGTTCCGAAACACGATCTGTACATCGAAAAGCAGACCGAGATCAACGACCATATCGAGCGGCTGCGGCTGTCGGCATCGGCGGCGCTTAATTACCGGCGGGATGTCATCGTCGTCGCCTCGGTTTCATGCATCTACGGTATTGGCGATCCCGCTGCCTGGGCCAAGTCAGTGGTCGATCTCAAAGTGGGCGACGAAATCCGGCGGGATACGATTCTGCGCAAGCTCGTCACGATCCAGTACACCCGTAATGATATGGACCTGCGGCGCGGGACGTTTCGGGTGCGCGGTGACACCTTAGAGATCGTGCCCGCCTATGCCGAGACTGCCTACCGCATCACGCTGTTCGGAGACGAGATCGAACGTATTGTCGAATTTGACCCGCTGACCGGCGAGATTCTCACGACTCACCCGGCGCTGATGGTCTACCCGGCCCGTGAGTATGTCACCGATGATGAAAAGCTGCGCCAGGCCGTCACCGACATCGACGTTGAACTGCGGGAGCAGTTGGCCTTCTTCAAGGCGCAGGGCAAACTGCTGGAAGCGCAGCGGCTGGAACAGCGCGTCAATTATGACATCGAGATGATCCGCGAAGTGGGCTTCACCAGCGGGATCGAGAATTATTCGCGCCATCTCGATCAGCGCCCGGCGGGCAGCCCCCCGTTCACGCTGGTCGATTACTTTCCCGACGATTACCTGCTGGTGATCGACGAGAGTCACATGACCATTCCGCAGGTTCGCGGCATGTTCAACGGCGACCGTGCCCGCAAAGTGACGCTGGTCGATTACGGCTTCCGCCTGCCCAGTGCCTTCGATAACCGCCCGCTCAAGTTCGAAGAGTTCGAGAAGCGCATGGGTCAGACGATCTTTACCTCCGCCACGCCCGGCCCGTATGAGCGCGAGATCAGCGAGGCCGTGGTCCAGCAGATCATCCGGCCCACCGGCATCCTCGACCCGGAGGTCACTGTCCGCCCGGTCGAAGGCCAGATCGAAGACCTGCTGCAAGAAATCACCCAGCGGGTGCGCAAAGGCCAGCGGGCACTGGTGACGACCCTGACTCAGCGCATGGCCGAAGACCTGTCGCAGTATCTGATCGAGATGGGGGTTCGGGCGCATTACCTGCACGCCCAGATCGAGACCATCGAGCGCGTGGAAATCCTGCGCGACCTGCGCCTGGGAGTGTACGATGCCATCGTCGGCATCAACCTGCTGCGCGAAGGCATCGACCTGCCGGAAGTGTCGCTGGTGGCGATCCTCGACGCCGACAAGGAAGGTTTCCTGCGCTCAGAACAGGCGCTCATCCAGAATATCGGACGCGCAGCCCGGCATGTCGAAGGCAAGGTCATTATGTACGCCAACCACATGACCCCCTCGATGGAGCGTGCCATTGCCGAGACCGACCGCCGCCGCGAAGTCCAGGCCGCGCACAACCAGGCGCACGGCATTGAGCCGACCAGCATCGTCAAGCAGGTCCGCGACCTGACCGACCGGGTGCGCTCGATGGTCCACGACGATCAGAAAGCCGAGGCCGGCATTGGAGCGGGGATGTCGCTGGCGGATATGCCCAAGGACGAGATGCACCGCCTGGTCCGCGAACTCGAACAGGAGATGAAGACGGCGGCGCAGCAGTTGGAGTTCGAGAAGGCCGCCATCCTGCGCGACCAGATCATGGAACTGCGCGGCGCGCTGGTTGAAAAAGAAGGCCAGGGCAGCCTGCTGTTCAATTAGGCAACCCATTCACAGGGATCTTGCGGGGCGATGCAGGTAGCATCGCCTCCCATAATGTATATCTTGCCAACCAGCGATTCAGGAAGATAGGGGAATGCACACCACCCGAAAACCGATAATTTTATCTCGGATCAACGAATAGAAGCTGGCACGAGCTGCATTGTGAACAGCCTGGATGCCATCATCCCACGCACCGCCGCGCAGTACACGTTCATTGATGTCATTAAACATATTTGTTCCAAATTTAGGGTCTGTCAGGCACCATTCGTACACATTACCATTCATGTCCATGACACCAAAGGGAC
>JAIOHO010001008.1 GCA_019912905.1 Anaerolineae bacterium | reverse complement strand
CAAATCGAGTCAGGAACTGCGCACTCAGATTGAAGAAACCGTGACTCCGACCGATCCACTCGAAGAGAGCCTGGCCGAAGGCAAAGCAGCGGCCCGCCGCCGCCGCAGTGAATTAGGACTGCCCTAGCGCCAGTTGCCGCGCCGGTCACTACCAACCGGCCCCCACTACTTCGGCCTGTTCTGTCCGATAAACAGGCGCGGGTCCACATAATTTTTGAGGACTCCCGCCAGGTCCATGCCCGGCCAGTGCTGCGGCTCGGATGCCAGAATCGTCGTCGGACTCAGGTCGAAGTGCAGGTGATAGGCCCACTGCCCGAACGCATTGCCTACCCGGGCGATCTGTTCGCCGCGCCGCACCCGCTGACCGACCTGCACGATCATCTCCTCGACGTGTGCGGAACGACTGTAGAGGACTTTGCGATTGGTCGCCAGGGGATCGTGGCGGATGATAATGACATTGCCCCAGGTCGCCAGCCGACTGGCAAAGACCACCACACCGCTCGCCGCTGCATAGACTGGGATGTGCCGGTCCGCATCGGCGGGCAGGTTCAGGTCCGCGCCGGTATGATAGGCCTGGTTTGGGGTACCTGGGAAATAGATCTGGGCAAACGGGCTGGCGTCGATCCAGGAACCCGGCCAGACACTCGTCGAGCGGCGCTCCGTCAGCGTACCCACAGGCGAATCGTAGCCATCTGCCAGATTCTGTTGTGGATCGCCCGATCCCCCTTCGACGATTTCGCGCCAGCGCATCGCATCAAAGCCGATTTCAAGGCCGCTTTCATAAGTCAGGTCGTTCAGGAACACCGCTCCGGCATTGACCGCCGCCCGGTCAAATTCGTAGATTCCCAGCGGCACCCACTGGTTGAAATAGCGGGATTGATCCACCTCGACCACAACCTCCGAGGTCGAGTTTTTGACGCCATGAATTTTATAGCGCGCCCGCAGCGTGGTCGCATGGCGGCTGGGAACAAAGGCCGCGACTTCATACTTAGCCGAGCGCGATAAGCTGGGCGACCACTGCGCCCAGACCTGGCTGCGCTGTGTGCTCGTCGCCTTATAGAACACGGTCCAGCCCCAGGTCCCGGCAAAAGAGAGAAACTCGTTTTTGCCGGTATAGGAGCCTTTTGCGAACCCGCTGTCGGTAGGCCGGATGACGATTTCCTCGCCGTACTGCTCTGTGGGCGGCGGTGTGGGATCAGGATCAGGGGTTCCCGGTGTGACGGGCAGGTTGACCGCAGGCCACTGGGCCGGGCCGATGACTCCCATACGCCACCAGCTCACGCCGGGTGCCTGATGGCGCTGTACGGCGATCGTGTGAGCGCTGGTCATTTCCTGAACCTGCGCATCCCCTTGCAGCACCGGGATAATGGGTCGCCCATAATTTCCCCACACCTGGAAAGCTTCGTCAAGTGCAGCGCTTGGCGTTTTGCGGAAAGTGACCCAGTACACCTGCGGGTGAATGCTGTTTACAAAGGGGAACCACTCTTCGGGAAATATGGTGGCGTAATGCTGGGGACGCGGATCCACCGACATGCCAATATGAAATGCACCCGGAATCTGACGCCGGATGCGCAGCATATAGGGGCGGATACCGGCCTTTCCACCAGACCAAAAACCATCATATGGCTCGACATCCAGCAGCATCGAGCGGACACCAGGGCGGAGGCACGCCTGCACAATCAGATTGGTCTCGGCAGTGACATCCAGCCCGCGCACGACACACCAGGCATGAAAATTCAGTCCGTAGCGGCCCAGCACCTGCACCCAATTGTCGATGCTGGAAGGGCCATCGATTGCCAGCACGCGATCATTATCCCAATAACCCTGCCAGCGCGCCCCCGAACGCGGGGTATAGTCGCTTGTTTTGACGAAGATTTCGGTCACCTGGGGCGCATAGCGCTTGATCGTGGTCGCAAATTCATCGATGGTGTTCTCGGCCAGCACATCGCCCTTCCAGTGCCAGACAGCCACCTTGCCATCGTAGGGCGTCGGCTGGGGTCGCGGAGTGGGCGTGGGATCCTGGATGGTTTCAAATGTCACCACACTCGTGGCGATCCATCCGGCCAACTGCCCCTGTTCCGCCCAGACCCAGCCGGAATCGGTGCGGGTGTTCGGATAATAGGCGATGACCGTGTTGTCGTAGATGTCGCCAATATCGCGGTAATCCGTGCTGGGGCCATTGCGTACATTCACATACGCTGCGCGGGTGTTGGCAATCACCGTCTGGCTGGAGCCGGGCGACGCCGGTTTGGGAACCGCGGGCGGATAAGGACTACTCATGGCAACCTCCTGTACAGGTCAATGCACCCATACCCCGTAGTATAGTTTTATTTCCGTTAGAAGCAAAACGAGGCAGCCTGAGCTGCCTCGCAAAAGATGACCGAAAATCTGACTAAACATCGGCCTTATTGTTGGGTTTTGGTTTTCCGGCCCTGCCATCCTACCGGATACAGGGCAATATCGAGCGCGGTCCAGAAGCGGCGAGCTTCATAGTCACTCAGTCGCACCCACCATGTCTGGTCCCCCACCCAACCAACCACGTCGTAACCACCATCAGGCCGCGGTTCCACCTTCACCTGGGTTGTGATGGTAGGCATATGATCGCCGCGCAGCGGAGAGGTCGAGACCAGCGCCGTGACCATGTCCGACTTTTCTGGAAAGAGATGACGGGTGAGATGATACCAGAACATCTGGGCTGCGCGCTGCGATAACACACGCGTCCAGCGGCTAGCGTCTTCCCCAAGTCCACCGACCACCAGCGAGTCGCCATTCGCCTTACGGCTGACAAACAAGTTGGTAGACAGGCCATACGGATGTGTAGACTTGTCAACCATACGCAATCCCTTCATCATGACGACTTCTCCAATTGGGGGGCGGCCTGGCGATTAAACATGGATATGAACCATTCCTGCGCCTGCCTGTACTTCGCCAATCACAGCAGCGTCATCCCCCGCAGTCTGAATTTCATCATACAATGAATCTGCGTGCTGCGAGTCGACAGATATGAGCAGTCCCCCAGAAGTTTGGGGGTCAAAAAGTAACTTTTCGTAATATTCATCCATGTTATGAGGAATGCCTATCCACTTCCTAAAATAATCCCGATTCCGATCCATACCGCCCGGAAAGATGTCTTGCTCCCCATAATGCAGCGCGCCAGGCAGCCAGGGCAGCGCATCGAACTCGATCTGCATGTCCACTCCGCTCAAATGGGCCATCTCATGCGCATGCCCCAATAAGCTGTAGCCGGTAATATCCGTCATCGCATGAACGCCCGCCGCGCGTGCCCGGTGCGAAGCATCCCGATTCAGGCGGCTCATACTGGCAACCGCGGCTTCGACATGCCGCGCTTCGGCTCGATTATTCTTCAGCGCCGTCGTGATCGTACCGGTACCCAGCGGTTTCGTCAGGATCAGCTTGTCACCGGGCCGGGCACCGCCTTTGGTCAGCATTTGCCGCGGATGGACGATGCCGGTCACGGCCAATCCATACTTAGGCTCCCGATCCGTCACAGTATGTCCACCAGCAATCACGGCACCGGCTTCACGCACCTTGTCTGCCCCAC
>JAIOHO010001007.1 GCA_019912905.1 Anaerolineae bacterium | reverse complement strand
TCGTTGATGTCATCATATTCACCCATGATGATGACACCCACGTTGTCTTTTTCGAGGTTGAAGGCGATGCCCGCCACCCCATTGCTGAACTCGACCAATTCGCTGAAACGAATATTGTCCAGGCCAGCGACACGGGCGATCCCGTCGCCAACCTCTTCGACATAGCCGACTTCGACTGCTTCCAGTTTTCGCTCGTAGCCCTGAACCTGCTCAAGCAGTGAGTCAAAAATGTCTCTGGAGATTTCCGCCATTTACACGTCTCCTTATCGTCAAACCGCCAGATTGTCTGTTTTTCACCCGCGAAGAGTGAGATTGCCCAGTGAAAGTGCGTGTTGATTTTGCGATTGCATTGTAACGTATCGCACCACATATGTCCACAATTTCACAAATGCGAATGGTCCTGGTTAGCCAGATTGCCCAAACCCCTCACTGATCCCCGTTGAGATCGCGCACCGGTGGGCCGCCGCCCAGCGCGACCGACCGCTGAAAAGCGGACCAGACCGCCCGCGAAATCACCGTGCGAAAGCCGCCTTTTTCCAGGTGATAGAGCGCCTCCGCTGTCGTCCCGCCCGGGCTGGTGACCTGATTGCGCAGTTCGGCAGGATGCAGGCCGGATTGTTCGGCATAGGCCACCGAGCCGCGAATGGTGTGCATCACCAGCTTTTCGGCATCACGGCGCGAAAAACCCATGTGCACCCCGGCGTCGATCAGCGCTTCCATAAACATGAAAATATAGGCCGGGCCGGTGCCGCTCAAAGCGGTCGCCATATCGAGGTACTGCTCGCCATCCATATAGATTTCCTGGCCGAAAGTCCCCAGCAGCGCGCGCGCCTGATTGAGCTGCGGTTCCATCACCTCTTTGGTGGCCGTCCACACGGTAATCCCCTGCCCGATCTGAGCCGGGGTGTTGGGCATCGCCCGCACCACACTGGCATTCGCCACGCCATTGGCAATCGTTTCGATGCGCACCCCGGCCATGATGCTCAGGATCAGGTCGCAGTTATGCCCCCCACGCCGCACTTCCGGCAGCACCCCCGGCAGCGCCTGCGGCTTGATCGACATCACCAGGATATGGGCCTTCTCTGCCGCCTCGAGGTTGCTGGCCGTGTAGTGAATGCCATAGCGTGCAGCCAGTTCGCGACCTCGGTCGGTGCGCGGGTCCGCGGCGATAATCTGATCAGGTTGAACGACCTTCTGGTCGATCAGACCCTTGATCATGGCTTCGCCCATGACGCCGCTGCCGATAAATGAAATCATCTTATTCGTAAAAGACACCGTATTTTTCTCCCCTGTGAGGCGTCGCTCACGCCCTGGACTGTTCCAGTTCGGTCAGCCAGTCAATTTCATTGCGGATGCCGTCGCGGAATGCCGTCTGCGGCTCGAAGCCGAGCATCCGACGCGCCTTGTCGATGTTGGCGTGGGTGCGCGTCTGGTCCCCTGCCCGGCTCGGCAGAATATTGAACTTCGCTTTTTTACCCATAAGGGCTTCGACCGTTTCAATCGCTTCGCGGGTCTTCATCTCGGCATCGGAACCGATGTTGAAAATCTCGCCGATGCACACTTCCGGGCGATTCAGCACGGCCATGAATGCCGCCACGACATCCCCGACATAAGTAAACGAGCGCGAATGATCCATACTGTTTTCGAAGAGCGGAAAAGCCTCGTCATGCAAAATGCTGCGAATCAGCTTCGGGTACAGCTTGTCCGGGCGTTCGCGCTCGCCGTAGACCGAGAACAACCGCAGCGAACAGGCCGGAAAACCGCGGTCGCGCTGGTAGGCCAGCGCCAATTGCTCGGCGGCCAGCTTGGTCACGCCATAGTACGACACCGGTTCCGGCGCGCTGGTCTCTGGCTCGGTGGCACGATAACCATACACCGATGACGTGGCGACATTCACGAATAATTCGAGCGATGACATGCCTTTGCAGGCTTCCAGCAGACGGTGCGTCGCTTCGAGGTTGTTACGCACATAGGTCGCAAAGGCGACCTTGTCGGAAATGCCGGGCTGCGCCGCCGCATGAAAGACGACCTGAACCCCTTCGACCACGGGTTCCAAATCCGCCGTGACCAGATCGGCTTCGTGGAACTGGCAGCCCGCGCGGGTGATGCTGGCCGCGTTGTGTTCTTTCTGGCGGCGATCGTAATAGTCGGAAAAGTTGTCGATGCCGATGACCTCATGCCCCTCATGGACCAGACGTTCCGCCAGATTGGAGCCAATGAAACCGGCTGCACCGCTAATCAGGATTTTCATCGTCAGAAGCCTTGTCCTGCGCTCGGATCGACGGCCATCCCCATGGCATGATACCCCTTATCGACGTGGATTACCGCGCCAGTAATGCCGCTTGCCAGAGGACTCAGGAGAAACGCTGCCGTATTCGCCACTTCCTCCGCGATAAGCGGCTTCGTCAGGGGCGCATTCGCCGCCACATACTGCACCATCCGGTCGATCTCGCCGATGGCACGTGCCGCCCGTGAAGCCAGCGGACCCGCCGAAATGCAGTTCACGCGCACCCCATAGCGGCGTCCGGCCTCGTAAGCCAGCGTGCGCGTATCGCTTTCCAGCGCCGCTTTGGACGACGACATGCCGCCGCCGTAGCCGGGCACCACCCGCTCACTCGCCAGGTATGTCAGCGACACGAAAGAACCTTCCGGGCGCATAAGCGGCGCGAACCGCTGCACCATCGACACCATCGAGTACGCACTGGCGCTGACTGCCGCCAGATACCCCCCCCGGCTGGTATCCATCAGCGGCTTCTGGACCTCCGGGCCGTTCGCCAGCGAATGCACCACGATGTCCAGCGGTTGCTCCCCGAAATCGGCCACGATCTGCCGCGCCAGTCCGTCGATCGAAAAATCACCCACATCCACGTAGCGCTTGTTCGTGCGCACTGCTTCCGGTGCAGAATCGAGCGTGTCATAGACCGCATCCAGTGGATAAATGCGCTCGAATTCCAACAGGTCCCCATCCGACAGCTTGCGCGACTCATCGATTTTGCCGCGTTCCAGCAGCTTGAGGAAGATATTCAGCGCGGGCGGCCAGGTGCCGACGATCACCGAAGCGCCCGCCTCGGCCAGCGCCTTAGCAATCGAAAAACCATACCCCGCATCGTCGGCAACTCCGGCCACCAGCGCCCGTTTTCCGGTCAGGTCGATTTTCAGCATCAGCTTGCTCCCACCACCAGCAGGTCGGTGACTGGCGGGTACGTGTAAGGATAATTCGTGTGCCAGTAATCCACCGCCTGTTTTAGCCGGTCGCGCAGCACCTCAACGCCGATGCCCGGTCCGGTCGGCACAGCAATGGTGCTGTCCTCCCCCAGGAAGAAGGC
>JAIOHO010001006.1 GCA_019912905.1 Anaerolineae bacterium | reverse complement strand
GGTCAGCGACACGGCCAGCAGAATCACCACCAGCAGCGTATCCAGCAGGCGTTCCACCAGGATGCTGGTGGCAGCGGTGAAAAAGGGCACGCCGGAGCGGGTCGCCAGGGCGCTGCGGGCCACTTCCCCGGCGCGCAGCGGCAGTTGGTTCAGCAGCATGGCAATGCACAACATATTAAACGACCCCATCGGTGTGATGCGGTCATTCAGCAGGCCGCGCCAGCGCAGGCCGCGTGTCCACAGGCCGATCGTGCCGAACAGCAGCGCGATCAGAATCCAGGCGACATTGGCCTGCTGTAAGCTGACCAGCACGTCCTCAAAGGGGACATCCCGCAGGGCCAGCCACAGGAACAGGGCACTGACGACGACGCTGGCGATCAAAAACAGGGTGCGGCGCATGGAATTTTCCTTCACTCGGCTCACACCACCCAGGGTAAGGAATCTAGCTTACACAAGCCTAACGACCCGCTAGGACGTCATGGCCGCGCGCATGCGTTCCAGCCCCTCGACCAGCGTCGTGCGTGGGCAGCCATAATTCAGCCGGGTGTGGCGTTCATAACCCTGGCTGTCGAAAGCGCCGCTGAGTGCCACGCGGGCTTTCTCCAGGAAAAAATCGCATGGGTCGCCTTCGAGGTCGGTTTCGCGGCAGTCCATGAACAGCAAATAGGTGGCTTCCGGCACGACCGGCACGATACCGGGCAGATTTTCGGAAATGAACTGGACAGCGTAATCGCGGTTGCCTTGCAGATAGCGCAGCAGACCTTCCAGCCAGGACTGCCCGTCCCGGTAAGCGGCCAGGGCTGCCGTGTAGCCGATCACACCGACGCTGACGCCCGCATCGGCATAAAAATTGTTCAGGCCAGCGAGCAGGTCATGATTCTGCGAGACCGCGAATCCCAGCTTGAGGCCGGGCACGTTGAAGGTTTTGCTGGGGGCCATCAGGGTCAGGGTGCGCTGGGCGATCTCCGGCGACAGGCTGGCGATGGGGATGTGGCGGTGGCCTTCGTACACCAGGTCGCAGTGGATTTCGTCGGAGCAGATGATCAGGTCATGGCGCAGGCAGATGTCCGCGAAGCGTTCCAGCTCCCACTTTTCGTAGACGCGGCCAATGGGATTGTGCGGGTTGCCGAGGATGAACAGCTTCGTCTGCGGGGTGATGGCCGCTTCCAGCGCCTCAAAATCGACTTCGTAACGCAGGGTTTTGCCTTCCGGGATGGCGGTCACCGGGGCCATGATGGTTTGCAACTGCGCTTTTTCGATACCATTGAAGAACGGCCAGTAATTGGGCGTCTGGACCAGGGCGGCCTCGCCCGGTTTGGCCGCTGCGCGGCAGGCGGCATAAATCGCGCTGACGATGTTGGGCACGAACACGATGTCCTCCGCGGCGACGTCCCACTGGTAGCGGGTTGCCATGCGGTTGCGCAGCACGTCGAGCAGTTCCGCCGGTTGGTGAGTCCAGCCGCCGTAGCCGTAGCCGAAGATGCCGTGCTCCACCCGGTCGTGCAGGGCCTGGATCACCGCCGGGGGCGAGCGGAAGTCCATATCCGCGGTCCACATGGGGATGACATCGGGGTCGAATTTATTCCATTTGCCGCTGTCCGTGCCGCGCCGTTCGATGACTTCATCAAAGTTGAAGGTGGTGGTTGCGATGGACATTCGTTCCTGCCTCTATAATTCGGTTAACAATTAGCGATTTCAGATTCTTGGCGTAAGACCTGCCCAGTCAATTTCTTTCTCTAGGGATGTGGTGATTTTGACTAGATCATGTTCAATAAAATGACCCCAAAAACTGTCAATCTGGGCTTTAACATCCTCAAAATTCGCGTTGTCAAGTTGGTTGGTAGTCAATACTCTTTTTGAGTAAATGCTATTCCACTTGGCTTTGAGCTTCTTTGAAGAAACATTAAATGATGATTCTATGGTCGCTACTTTGAACAAGGTCTCGCGTAAGGTTTCTGGTCCAGGTCCAATCCACAGATTTAGATCAAGACGATCTGGAAGATTGGAAAACTGAAACAAAAGGAGTCGCCCACTCTGCGTCCAACCTTCACCCATCTGAAGAACCTCATATTTATCCCATATGCTCGGCAAAAAGCGAATGGCGGATTTGGAGCACTGGTCAAGCGTTAAGTGTTCATCCTGTTCCACTAACCCTATTAGGTATTCTTTTATTTCACCTTTGAGGTCAGGTCGATGCTCAAATATTAAATCTAATGCTTTGCGATGGCGCTGATAGATCTTTCGACAGAGTTCAGCGATTTCCGAATCGCTCACAATATGCCTCCTCAGCATCATCGTGTAATGCCTGATCAATGAAGCGACATCTTCACCAATCAGAGACTCTTGTATTGCCAGAACTTCGTCTAATACTTCCGCTATCGTACTATAGCTCAAAGGAATATAGTTTACATCTGTTGGGGGCAATTCTTCTGGGCTGAGAAACATGAAAAGATGTTGATATTTCGGGTAATTACGTAGAACAATGTCACGATATCGGGCAAGTTGATTACTGTGCTCGCTACTATGAATTTTGTTCTCAAGTGCAATTACTAAACGGGATGACTCGTTCACGATCAAAATATCAATGCTCCGCCATTCTGTTTGAACCAACGCACTTTGAAAATCTGCGACATCAAGTTCTATTGGGCTAACAGGTGGGGTTTCGGTATCAGATACTGCTTGTATCATCAATCGTCGGAGGAAAAGGTCATTTAGACCGTGGTTCTCAGAAGGCGAGAGTAGAAACGCCAAAAAATGTGAATGACGAATCTCCTGATGTACCATGCCAATAGCTTCAAAAAGATTGAATTTGCCAAGTTCTGTTTCTAGCCATTGAAGGTCAGTGTTATCGAGAATGAAATTCT
>JAIOHO010001005.1 GCA_019912905.1 Anaerolineae bacterium | reverse complement strand
GCCCCGCATGTCTCATTTCTCACTGTCGTGTCGGACCCGCTCGGTTTTCTGGTCGTCACATCGATTCTGGTGGTGCTGCTGTCCGTACACCGCAGCCGCGTGGCCGCCGATCGGCAGCACGATATGCAGGAGCTTGAAGGCCGCTATCGTCAGATTCTGGAAGCCGCCTTCGACTCCATACTGATCCATCGGGATGATCGCCTGCTGGATGGTAGTCATCACGTCGAGCGTTTATTCGGCTATTCTGAACCGGATGGCTTATCGCTGTCTAAGCTTATCGCGGAGCAGCAGCACAGCGAGAGCACGCCCGATGCCCGCATCTGTGACGTGCTGATGCAGCGCCAGGATGGTTCCCGTTTCTTTGCCGAAATAATTACCGTGGAATGGCAGGCCCACGATCAACCGGTCTCAGTCACGGCAGTGCGCGACGTCAGCCGGGCGCGACGCATTGAAGCCGCCCTGCGGGAAAGCGAACGACGTTTCCGCCTGGTCACAGAAAGCTCACCAGATTTCATTTACATCTGGGAGGCCAGTCATGACCGCGTCTCTTATTTCAATCGCGACGGTTTTCTGGGGTATACCCGTGAGGAATTGGCGATTCCGGGTTATCTGACCAGCACCGCGCATACGGACGACTGGTCTGCAATACAGGCGCACTGGCAGATGACGCAGCAGCAGCATGAGGGGGAGACCACGCGTCCGATCGACTATCGTGTCCGCCACAAGCAGGGCCATTGGGAATGGCTGGAGCGCCGGGACACGGTTCTGGTGCACGACGATACCCGACCGCTCCAGATTCTGGTGACTCTGCGTGTGGTCACCGAGCGTAAACACGCTGAAGAAGATCTGCGTCAGCGCGAGCAGCACAATCGGGCACTGATCGAGGCTATTCCCGATATGATTATCCGGTCGGACCGCGACGGAAATTACCTGCATCTGTGGCCCGCCAAGATTCGGCCTAATTTCAAACCCCTGCTCCCGCCTGAGGAACTGCCAGGGAAAAACGTCTTCGATGTCCTGCCCCCCGAGCTGGCCGAGCGCTCCTTAGCCGGCATCCGCCAGACGCTGGATACGGGCGAGATGGTAAGCTACGAGTACCAACTGAATGAACATGGCGAGATCCGGCATTATGAAGTGCGTCGGGTGCCCTATGACCGCGGCGAAGTCCTGTCCATCGTGCGAGACGTGACCGAACGCAAGCGGGCGGAAGATCATCTCCGCCGGGAAGCCAGTATCTTTCAAAATGTATTCGAGGCCATCATCGTCACCGACAGGATCGGGGACCAGTTTTATATCCGGCGTATGAATCAGGCTGCCGAGCGTCTTTATGGTTGGCGGGAAGATGAGGTGCGCGGCCAGGCTTTTGTCGACATGATTCAGCCTGTGTTTCAGGGTGGGATGACCCGCGACAATTTTGTCCGCGAGCTGTTCAGCCAGGAGCACTGGAGTGGGGATGTCGTGCATCATCACCGCGATGGGACAGCGCTGCATGTGCTGGGGGCGGTCACAGTGCTGCGAGATGAACACGGTGAACCCACCGGGGCAATTGCGATCGCGCTGGATATTACCCGGGTGCTGGCTGCTGAAACTGCGCTGCGCATGAGCGAAGAGCGGTTTCGAACGGCCCTCAAAGGGTCGCCCATCGTCGTCAGCAACCAGAACCGTGACCTGCGTTATAGCTGGATGCATAATCCGACCGCGCAGTTTGACCCCGACCGCGTACTCGGCCAGCGGGACAGCGACCTGATGGAACGTGCCGAAGACGCGCAACGGGTCGAAGCGCTCAAGCGGCAGGTTCTGGAAACAGGAGTCGGGCTGCGGCGGGCGGTTCAGTGGCAGGATCGCGGCCAGATTCGGCATTTTGACCTGACCATCGAGCCGGTGCGCGATGAGTCCGGGGCAATCATGGGGATCACCTGCGCCCAGGTGGATATTACCGGGCGGGTTCAGGAAGAAGAGGCGCGCCAGAAAATCCAGCAGATGCTCCAGACGGTCATTTCCAACGTACCGATTCTCGTCTGGTCGGTCGATCGGAACGGGTTGATTACCCTGGCTGAGGGGTCCGCATTGCGCGATCTCGGCGTCGCGTCCAGTACGCTGGTCAATCACTCCATTTTCGAACTGATTCCCGGCGAGATGGACTTCCTGGTGAACCTTCAGCGGGCGTTGCTGGGTGAATCCGTGACCTCGTTTGATCAGTATCGCGGCGCACATTATCAGACCTATTTTCACCCGCTGCGTGATCAGACGGACGCCATTACGGACATGGTGATGGTGACGGTAGACATCAGCGAGCGCACCCGTGCCGACCAGCACCGTCTGGAGTTGGCGCTCGAACGGGAGCGGATCGAATTGCTCCAGCGTTTTATGGGGGACGTTTCGCATGACTTCAAAACGCCGCTGACGTCCATCAAACTGAGCCTGTATCTGCTCGGCAAAGTCACAACCGAGGACGATCGCCAGCGTCACATTGACGTCATTGCCCGCCAGACGGACCGGCTTGAGAATTTCGTGCGCGATCTGTTCAGTATGTCGCGCCTGGATGAATCGATTACCGGCGAGTTCGATTTTGGGGCGATCGACCTCAATACCCTGCTGCATGATGTCCTAATCGCGCATGATCCCATTATTCGGGAGCACAGGCATCACGCTCGGCTTGAACCTGCTGCGTCGCTGCCGCCCGTATTTGGCGATCGATTCCAACTGGAGCGGGTGTTTACCAACCTGCTGATCAATGCGGTCCATTACACGCCGGATGGCGGTCTGATCACCCTGCGTACCGGGCAGGAGAATCAGATGGTGATCGCCACCGTCAGTGATACCGGCATGGGCATCGCGCCCGAAGATCATGAGCGGGTGTTTGCCCGTTTTTATCGGGGCGACCGGGCACGTGGGGCCGAGACGGGCGGCATGGGGGTTGGCCTGGCGATTGCGCGCAAGATTGTCGAAACGCATGGCGGTTCGATTGAATTGGACAGCACCCCAGGCAAAGGCAGTACTTTCAAGGTAATATTGCCCGTGCTGCTTACCTGAAGAAGAGGACCCTATGACCATCGATTATCGAGCGCGGCAGGAACGTCTGCGGACCATCGCGGGAGCTGACGCCATTGCCATTGTACCCGGCGCGAATATGCTCTATTTCACCGGACTCAACCTGCATCTTTCCGAACGACCGATCATCGCTCTATTCACGCCGGACGGCGATTTTTCGATCATCATCCCCGAACTGGAAATGCCGCAACTGCAAGTTCGTCCCGATCTCGAAGCGCGCGCCTTCGCCTGGAGTGATACAGATGGCTACATGGGTGCGTTGGAGGAAGCGGTGCGTGAACTCGGTTTGCAGGGTGGCACGCTGGGCGTGGATGGATTCAGCATGCGCGTGAGCGAGTGGCTGGCGTTTCAGTCGGTGGACCAAACGCTGCGCGTGCAGGCGGTCGAGCGCGAACTGGTGAACATTCGGGCGCGTAAGATGCCGGACGAAATCGACTGTATGCGCCGGGCGATTCGATTGAGCGAACGCGCGCTGGAAAATGTGCTGGCGGAAGTCAAACCCGGCATGACCGAACGCGAGATCGCCGCGCGGCTGAGTGAGGAATTGAACGCCCAGGGCAGCCAGGGGAATGCCTTTGGCCCGCTGGTGCAGACCGGTCCCAACAGCGCACTGCCTCACGGTGCGACCTCGGGTCGCGCATTGGGCGCGGATGAATTTCTGCTGATCGATTACGGCGGCCTGGTGGAAGGCTATCCAGCGGACATTACGCGCACCTTCTGCCTGGGAACGCCCACCGCCGAAATGCAGAAGATGTATGACGTGGTGCTGGCAGCGAATCGCGCGGCGGTCGCTGCCGCAGGGCCAGGGGCAGCGATGGGTGCGGTGGATAAGGCCGCCCGCGATGTGATCGAGGCTGCCGGGTACGGCAAGTATTTTATCCATCGTACCGGGCACGGCCTGGGCCTGGATATTCACGAGCCGATTCCTCAGATCGCTGCCGGGGTGCCGGATCTCCTGGAAGCGGGCATGGCCTTCACCATCGAGCCGGGCGTCTACGTGCCGGGGCTGGGGGGCGTGCGGGTCGAGGATAACGTCGTCGTGACCGACACCGGCGTGGACGTGCTGACCAGCTTCCCGCGCACGCTGACGCGCTAAACTGCAATCCGTCGCACCGGGCACGAACTACCGTGTCCCGACAGCTTGCCGGTCAATACAACAAAATAAAAAGGGGCACGGCAACCGACCGCGCCCCTTAGCTTTTTTACTGCAATTCCGGTAGTTGGACTCAGCCCGCAGCCCCGGCCAGCCGCACGATCTGGTAGCCGTTGACGCCCGGCACGGTGAAGCGCGCGTAGCCATCGCTATAGGCGAAGGGCAGATGTGCCTGTTCCGGTACCATCTCAACCAGGGCCGGCTCACGCTCGGCCCGGATGCTCAGTTCAATGTGATGCAGCGCCAGCACATCCTCGATTACATCCAGCACCTGGCCGCGCCGCTGGTGGACGTAGTGCAGTACATGCACGATCAGATCCTGATTCTGGCGGCGCACGGTCACGATGGCCGTGCTGGGCAGGTTGTGGGCGATGACACGCGGCTGGGGCAGCAGGCGGCTCAGACAGTTGGCGATCACCTGTTTGTGCACCCGCTTGGCCGACTGTGCATACTCGCTGAACAGAGGTCGGGCGAGGGTGATGACGCCGCCGTTCTGGAGGATGGCTGGCTCGTCGGATGGCCCATCGAGCGGGGTGTACTGATGCGAGCAGAAATGCTGCCAGGTGCGGTTAAAGTAGGGCTTGCCTGCATAGGCCAGCACCTCCACGCCAGTTTCCGGCAGCAGCCGGACGCCCGCCAGTTCGCAGGAGTGCGCCATCGATTCGACGTTCTCACTCAGCTCATCGGATAGGATCAGATAATCCGGCGTGAATTCCGCCGGGCCGCCGTAATGCGCCCCCATCAGGTCTGCCAGTTCGTAATTGCTGCCATCGGCTTTCAGCCCGGCGCGCCCACAGATCAGCAGTTTGCCGCCCTGAGCCACGTAACTCCGCAGCCGTTCGCCCATGTCCGGCGTGATCGCGACGCCATCCGGCAGCACGACGACGGCATACGGCGAAAAATCGCTCCCGGCGTCCAGATAGACGAACTGGTGTTTGAGCTGCTCCAGCACGTGCAGCGTCCCCAAGTCTTGCAGCGGAATCTCGCCGCCGCGCACGCCCAGGCCGCCGCTGGCTGTGAGGACGCCGATCTCCGGCAGGCCCACAGAATCTTCGACCCAGGCTTCGCGTTCCTCAACCTGAGCATATACTTCGCCGATGCGCTGGTACACAGCTTCATCCAGCCGTCCACGCGGGTACAACTGATCGCCGATGCTGATTTTTGCGCCGTGCGCCAACCCCTGGAAGCACTCAAATTCCAGCGCAGCGCGGTTGCGCAGGCCGCCGAAATCGCCCCATGTCGTATGGAAGCGCCCGGTCATGGCGACCAGCGCGGTATCGAAGGTTTCGTAGTAGCGAACGTACAGCGGAAAATGGTTGTAGCCCCAGGAACCACCGGGCAGCGATTCGATTTCCAGGTGGGTGAAGTTGTTCATTTCCGGGCGGTTGCCCAGCGCCGGGTCAAATTCCATTTTCAGGCGGCTGTTGTAGAAGATGCCCATCTCCGGCGCTTTGGTGCGGATCGCCGCCGTGCAGCGGTTGATAAAGCGTCGTTCCAGCTCAAGAGCGTACAGGGTCCTCTGCTGCGGATCGTCGGGATCGTAGCCGTCCGCGATCATCTGCTGGAGGGTATGCGGGTCGCCGGGTGGTGGCCCGATGTAACTGGCAATGTCGATGAAGATTTCGGCCACGTCGTAGCGGTCGATCACCTCCTCGATCTGGGCGATCACGTAATCGCCGTAGCCGGTGTTCATGTCGAGATTCTTCCAGCCGGGCTTGACTGGTGAATTCGAGGGTCCGGCGATGCTGCCTGCGGCGGTCAACTGCCGCCATTCCGGGTGAGTTTCCCAGGCGAGTTCGTCCCAGGTGACGGTGGTATAGGCGCACACGCGGATGCCCGCTTTGTGGCAGGCTTCCACCATCTCGCCCAGCAGATCGCGCTTGAGCGAGGGATGGACCGTGCCAATCTCGGTCGGGTAATAGCTGTAACCGTGATGGCACTTGGCGAACACGGTGATGGAGTTCACGTGGCCGAGCTGCAACGTGCGGATGAACTCCTCCGGGTCAAAATCTTCCCCGACGCCGGGAATGGCCGGGGAGGTGTGGAAATCCAGGTGGACCTGGCGAAATGGTAATTCGGACATGCCGATACTCCTGCATCCTTCCATAAAATGGGGCGGGCTGTCGATCAACCCGCCCATGATTCACAATCAGCAGCCGGTCAGGAAGCGCGCGCCTTGCAGCACGCCCAACTGCGTGGCTTCATCCGTCTTGTCGAAATAATGATCTTCCAGTTCGATGCAAACTGCACCGCGGTAGCCGTTATTTTTCAAAATCGTGAAGACCTCGATCCAATCGGTCAGGCCGTGGCCGGGGATGGTGTAGCGCCAGTGCATCGCGCCGTAGCCGAATTTCTGGCCGAAGGTCGGCTCTTGCAGGTTGCCATAGCGGTACTGATTTTCCTGAATGATCATGCAGTCCTTGCCATGCACGTGATAGACCCGGTCCTTAAACTCGCGCAGGAAACGCAGCGGGTCGATGCCCATGCGCAGCAGGTGCGACGGGTCATAGTTGACGCCCATTGCCATCGACGGCACCTGCTCGAAGAACGCGCCGTAAGTTTCCGGCGTGCAGACCAGCGAGGCGGGGCCGGGCCAGCCTTCGATGACCAGATGCGCGCCCGCCGCTTCGAAGGCCGGGGCCAGTTCGCCGTAGCTTTCGACCATATAGCCGAAGTTTTCCGCCCGCCCGCCATCCCGGTTTTCTGGCAGCATGCACATAAAGAAGTTGCTCACACCCAGCGCCGCCACGTTTTTGATGTATTCCGCGTTCTGGGCGACGGCCTCTTTCCGCTTGCCCTTATCTGCCGAAATCATCGCTTCCCAAACGGCCAGGTCTGCCGAGCCGACTTTCAGCCCGGCGTCGATGACCGCTTTGGCGCTGGTTTCTCCGTCGCGGCCCACGTCGATCAACCCCAGATCGTTGGCTTTCGCCCAGGCGATCATCGGGTCCATGTTCTTTTCCCAGTCGAAGTTGCGCCGCCGCCAGCCGATCGGGAAATTGCCGGTACGTGTGTTCATGGTGTGTTCCATTTCCTTTTCAATGAGAGACCAGAAAATAGATTTATCCTACCTGTTCCAACAGGGCAAGTGCGCTGCTGGCGAGAGACTCGACCAGGCGCCGGAGCGTACCTGGGCTGCGCAGATCCCAGATCGCCAGTACGACGGTCAGCACGCCAAACGCCAGCAGGATCAATCCGCCGAAGCGATAGACTGCCTGGGAAAGCGCGGACCAGATGGATCGGCGCGTGTCGTCCGGGCCGATGACTCCGGCGATCCCGCGCAGAATCATGACCAGGCCGAGCGGAGCCACGAGCAGGCCGGGATGAGCTTTGACCACCTCCAGCAGCGCATCGCGCATGCCCAGCACAGACGCCGCTGCTGCACCCATTATCGCCACTCCAAAGAGGGCCAGCAGCAAACCCCAGGCCGCCGCTGCCAGGCCCCGATAGGTGACGCCGACGGCACGATTCTTTTCTCTGAACTCGATGCGCCGCTTGAGCACTGCCCCAGCGCCCATCGCCACGACACCGAAACCGATGGTGGCTACCCCCAGGTTGAGCAGGTTGGGGACATGGATTTTATCCCCGACGAAAATCAGCACGCCACCGGCTGCAATCAGCCCGATCTGAAAAATGTCGCCCGTGCTCAAGACTCGCGCTGCTGCCTCCACGCCTCATATTCCCGCCGCCCTTCTTCATTGAGCGGGTAATACTTATACAGCGAGCCGCCTTCCGTCAGCTTCATGCGGCTGAAGGTTTCCCAGTCTTCGTGCTCGCGGGTTTTCTGGGCGACGATGGAGGCCATCTGCGCCGGGACGACCACTGCGCCGTCATCGTCAGCAATGATGATGTCGCCCGGCAGGATCAGCACCCCGCCGACTGCCACTGGCACGTTATACGCCCAGGGGAACAGATGCGACTGCGAGGCGAAATTAGGGGTAAAGCCCTTGGTCCACAGCGGAATGTCGATCTCCTGGATGTGCGGCCAATCGCGCACGCAGCCATCGACGACGATGCCGATGCCACCCTGCGTCTTGAAAAAAGTCGCCAGCATTTCACCCAGACAGCCGGTATACAGATCGCCGAACGCCTGCACGCACAGGATGTCCCCTGGCTTCACATCGGCAAAAACCGCCCACAGCGCTGTGCGCTTTTCGACATTTTCCTGTGCCTGACCCGAAGCTACGTCTTCGCGCTGCGGCATAAATTGCAGGGTGATCGCGCTGCCGACGACTTTCGACCCTGGTTTGCGCGGCAGCGGCCCCTGAATGAATGTCTGGCGGATGCCCATCCGGTGCAGCATGGCGCTGGCCGTGGCGCTGCCGACGATCTGCAAGTCTTCGATCAACTGGGCGTCAGGACGGTCGTAGGCCGGACCTTCGATCGGGAGCTGCATATTCTTCGGGGGAATTAATTGCACATCAGTCAGATCTTCAGCCATGATTTTCTCCTCAAATAACCCGATTGTAAGTCAGAGTGCCGGGATGCCGGAAACGAAAATAAGGATTGATCGCTTTTTCCAGGCGCTCCTCACCTGGTCTGCTGAACGCGGTGGACTCACGATGCAGGCTGGACCGGCAGCGGCGCGTGTCCATCGACCAGGCCCGCCGACCGCAGTTCGTACCAGAACGCATCCGGGATCGGTGTGTGCAGCGCCTCGATGCTCTCCTCCAACTGCTGGGCGGATTCCGCGCCGATTACCAGCGCCGTGATTGCCGGGTGCGCCTTGACGAACTGGACCGCGGCGGCCCGCAGCGGCACGCCGTGACGCTCACAGGCCATTTCGATGCGCCGCGTCCGCGTGATGATTTCGCTGGTGGCCTGTTTGTATTGATACCAGACCACATCTTTGGCGGTGCCGTGCGCCAGAATGCCTGTGTTGTACACGCCCGCACCAAACACGCTGATCGCCTGTCCATAGAATTCGTCGAGGGCATGCAGTGCGCCCTGTTCCAGCAGGGTATAACGCCCGGCCAGCAGGAAACAGTCGAAATGACCATCACGGGCGAACTCGACCAGCGGCTGCCAGTGATTTTCGCCCACGCCCACCGCTCGGATCATCCCCTGCCGCCGCATATCGGCCAGCAAGGGATAAGCCTCCTCGACCGCCTGACGATACTGCTCCGGGGTTTCGGGGGCGTGGATGTGCAGAATATCGACCTGATCGACCTGAAGGCGTTCCAGACTGCCTTCGATACTGCGCTGCACGCCCGCGCGCGAAAAATCGAGCACCGGATGCTTGTCCGGCGTGAACAGGCGTCCGACCTTGGTCGCCAGCACGTAACTGTCGCGGGGAACCCCGGCCAGCGCCCGGCCCAAGCGTTCTTCGATGAGACAGGCGTCGTACCAGGGAGCGGTATCCAGAAAGGTGACGCCGTGATCCAGCGCGTAATGCACCGTTTCGATGGCCTGCGACTCGGAGACATCGGACCAGGCGTAGCCGAGTGGAGCTGTGCCCAGGCCGATGACGGGCACCCGCAGGGCGGTATAACCCACGCGCGCAGTGGGGAGTGTACTCAACCTTTACCTCGCAAATCCAGGTGGAATTATTTTTTATAATCGCGGGAAAGTATATAGCATCGTGCCCCTTGCCGCTACTGCCACGCACCGTCTTGCCGGACCACTGGCTTTCGAGTATGCTTGCGCCAGCAGCGCAGCCGACAGGGCCACTTCTGGTGCGATTCCTTCCTCACCGACCTCCACTCTACTACGGCTGGATCATCACGGCGGCCCTGGCGATTACCGAGACAGTTTCATGGGGCATCATCTATTACGCTTTTTCGGTCTTCATCAGCCCGATGGAAACTGAATTGGGCTGGTCCCGTGCCGAGATGACCGGTGCGTTTTCGCTCTCGCTGCTGGTGGCCGGGGCGATGGCTTTCCCCATCGGGTCGTGGATCGACCGGCACGGCGCGCGCTGGCTGATGACCCTGGGTTCCATCGCGGCCAGCCTGCTGGTGCTGGCCTGGTCGCAGGTTCACAGTTTCGCCGCATTTTATCTGATCTGGATCGGCCTGGGGGTCTGTTCCGCCGCAGTCCTGTACGAACCCGCTTTTGCGGTGGTCACGACCTGGTTCACCCGGCGGCGCAGTCAGGCTCTGGCGCTGGTCACGCTGGCGGCTGGGTTAGCCAGCACCATTTTTATCCCTGTGTCGGACGCGCTGCTGCATGCCTTCGGCTGGCGCGATGCGCTGGTTCTGATGGCAATCTTTCTGGGCCTGACCACGATTCCGCTGCACGCGCTCATCCTGCGTCGCCGCCCCGACGACCTGGGCCTGCTGCCCGACGGCGAGGTCAAATCGGAGTCCGTGCCTGCGGCCCCGCCGAATACGATTTCCCTCAAACAGATCCTGCACAGCCGCACCTTCTGGCTGCTGGCCGCTGGGTTCAGCCTGTCCAATCTGGCTGCGGATGCGATTCGGGTGCATTTCATCCCCTACCTGATCGACACGGGCATCAGCGCCAGCGCCGCAGCCTGGGCCAGCGGGTCGATCGGCGTTATGCAGGTGCTGGGCCGGGTCCTGTTTGCGCCGCTGGACATGCGGCTCTCGAACCGGGTGCTGCTGGCG
>JAIOHO010001004.1 GCA_019912905.1 Anaerolineae bacterium | reverse complement strand
GTACTGGTGATCTCATTGCGCGTCATTATCCCATACTGCCACTCATCTGCCTGCCATATCGGGCGTCACTGCCCCACCTGCTCGGTGCAGGTTTGAAACAGGCAGGTGGCAAAATCATTGCAATTACCGAAGCCCACTGTGTCTTTCCGCCTGATTGGGCCACTCGTGTCATCGCGGCTCACACGGCCATTACTACACCTGTGATCGGAGGCGCAGTCGAACCGGGTAAAGGATTATCGCGATCTGCCTGGGCGCTCTATTTTGCGGATTACGGCCAGTTCATGCAGCCGCTTCAGCCAGGCCCGGCAGTGGAAATGCCAGGCGAAAATGTATCATTCAAGGCCGATGTGCTGGCAGGACATGATTTTGCCGCTTCAGGCTTCTGGAAGACGTTCTTCTGCCAATCCGTGGAACAGTCCGGCCACCCGCTGATCGCCGAACCCAGCATCGTCATTTACTACAACCGCCAGCTGACTGGCACACAGATTGTCCGCCGCCGCTGGCAGCATGGCCGCTGTTTCGGCGGAATGCGTGAGCGAACACCCATCAAACGGCTGCTTTTCGGTCTGTCTGGCCTCAGTCTGCCCGCGCTGCTAACCTATCGATTCTTCCGCAAGGTCTGGCCCAAGGCCCGCTATCGTCGTGAATTTTTGCTCGCACTGCCCACCGCACTGCTTGCCATCCTCTCCTGGTCTATCGGCGAGTGGTGGGGCAATTTATCAGGTACAGGAAACAGTTGCAACTATGTCTGAAAAACCAACACTCTCTGTGGTCATCGCTTCGCTCAATGGCTTGCAGTACATCCAGGCCTGTCTTGCTTCCATGTCCAAACAGCAGGGCAGCATTCACGCCGAAATACTCGTCGCAGACTGTGTAGGTCCCGTCGTGACAGACTTCATCAAAGCTGAGTATCCGGACGTCAGGCTGATCGCATTCAACGAGCGCAAGAGCGTTCCCGAACTCCGTTCAGCGGGCATCCTGGCCTCCACCGGTGATCTGATCGTAATGACAGAAGATCACTGCATTGCGCCTGACAATTGGTTTAAGTCGCTGGTCGAGAGCCACGCAAAATATGATAATCCAGCCATCGGCGGCGCGGTCGATAATGCCGCCACGGAGCGCCTCATCGACTGGGCAGTTTATTTCTGCGAATACAGCAATTTCATCAGCCCGGTACCGGACGGCATCGTGCATGATTTACCGGGTCCAAATGTGTCCTACAAGCGCAGCGCATTGGAACCGATGATGGACATGCTCGAAGCAGGGTACTGGGAGACATTCCTGCATCAACGCCTCGAATCGCTCGGTTATGAACTGCGCTCCGATCCGTCAATTGTGATCTGGCATAAGAAGCACTTTACCTTTGGCGATTTTATGTCCGAACGATTCCACTATGGCCGCTGGTTCGCGGGGACCCGCAACGAGTTCACCAGTCCTGGCAAACGTCTGTTTTATCTGGCGTTCTCACCGCTGCTGCCCGCCCTGGTCATCAAACGGCTCATCCAGCGCGTGCGCAGCCGCGGACGGCATTACGGTGCCTTTGCCCGCTGCCTCCCCCTGATTTTTATCTTTACACTCGCCTGGGCTGCGGGTGAATTCACCGGTTACGCCACAGGTCCTGGCACCAGCGTCCTCAAGCTCAGTTAAGGCGATTCAGTCATGTATCGACTCCGGCGAAAAACAGACCCTCACCCTGTGTTGGAAAGTTCTTCCGTTTCCGGCCATCATCGGGTGTTGACATGCGCGTAGGCATAGACGCAACCTGCTGGTCAAATCCGCGCGGCTATGGACGCTATGCAAGGGGGCTGCTGACTGCACTGCTCGAACAGCCATCGCCCCAGCACGAGTATGTTCTGTTCGTCGATCATCACACTTTTTCGCAGTTCACGATGCCTGAAGGTGCCCAATACGTGGTCGTTCAGACCCATGAGTCGCCGACGCAGGCCGCCTCAGCCGAGGGTCGGCGTTCATTTGCCGATATGTGGGCCATGACCAAAGCGGTGGCTCGTACCCCGCTGGACGTTTTCTTCTTCCCCAGCGTCTATACGTATTTTCCACTCGTGACCCGGGCCAGGATAATCCTGGGCATCCATGACGTGATTGCCGAAGACTATCCTCAGGTCGTCTTCCCGGATCGCCGCCAATATTATCTGTGGACACTCAAAGGGGTAGCGGCTCGTCTCCAGGCCAATTACATCGTGACCGTTTCCGACTATGCCCGCGAAGGAATCATGCGCCGGTTCAAGTGGCCGCAGCACAAGATCTGGATCGTTGGGGAAGCCCCGGATTCAGTTTTTCAGCCGATCGAGGATGCCCGGAAAGTAGAAGATGCCCTGGTCGAATTTGGCTTGAATCGTTCCACGCGATTTATGATGTGTCTTGGAGGCCTGAACCCGCACAAGAATCTGAAGATGCTGCTCGAAGTAATGGCCGAACTGCGCGCTGAATCTGAGTTCAGCGACGTACACCTGCTGCTGGTAGGGCCAGCCGAAACCGATACCTTCACCCCTGGTGCCCATAACATCCGGGCGCTGGTCCAGCAGTTGGGGCTTGAGGACGCTGTCCATTTCACGGGCTTTATTTCAGACGAAGCGGTTGCTCTACTGCTCAATGCAGCCCGGGTTCTGGTCATGCCCTCACTGGCGGAAGGCTATGGACTGGGCGCAGTGGAAGCAGCCGCCTGTGGCACCCCGGTGATTGTGACCCAAAACAGCCCGATGCCACAGATCCTTGAGGGCGGTGGCCTGTTTATCGACCCACTCAAGTCTGATGAACTACAGACGGCATTGACCACGATCTTCTCTGACGAAAGCGCGCGCCTTGGCATGGGGCAGACCGCGTTGAATCGGTCACGCGCCCTGACCTGGCCGCATGCAGCGGACCAGTTCCGTTCACTGCTGGAGCGCACCGAACAGGAAAACCCATGAAGATCTGCATGGTCACGACTTTCTACCCGCCCCATAATTTCGGCGGGGATGGGATATTCGTCTATCGACTGTCCAATGCGCTTGCCGCCCAGGGCCACGAGATCCACGTGATCCATGATGTGGATGCGTTTGATGCGCTGTCACCAAAAAAACCGGAAGTTGTCTATCCCAATCATCCTGGCATCACTCTTCACAGCTTATCCAGCCAGAGCCTGGCAAAGGTGGACTTACTTCTGGTGCATCAGCTTGGCCGTCCAGCGCTCAAAGGCCGTCAAATCAAAGACATCCTCGAATCGAATGATTTTGACGTGATTCACTTTCACAACACATCGTTGATGGGCGGCCCGCAGGTCCTCAGTTATGGCAGTGCCGTCAAACTGTGTACACTGCACGAATGCTGGTTCGTATGTCCCATGCACATTCTCTGGCGTTTCGATCGTGAGGTATGCACCCGCCGTACCTGTTTTACCTGCACACTGGCCGGGCACCGCCCACCGCAGCTCTGGCGCTATACCAATCACATCGAGCGTTCGATCCAGCATGTCGATGCCTTTATCAGCCCCAGTCAGTTTACAGCCGACATTCACGCGGCGAACGGCTTTAGCGC
>JAIOHO010001003.1 GCA_019912905.1 Anaerolineae bacterium | reverse complement strand
GTCCCGCGACGGACACCGCTGTCGAGGATGAGCGGCATGCGGTCGCCCACAGCGGCGGCGATCTGCGGCAGGGCGTCAACGGAGGCCGGAACGGTGTCCAACTGTCGGCCACCATGATTAGAGACAATGATTCCGGCCACTCCATGATCGCAGGCTTGACGAGCATCATCGACTCGCAGGATGCCTTTGAGGAGGATAGGCAGGGTGGTGACGCTACGCAGCCAGTCGATGTCACGCCAGGTCAGACTGGGGTCGATTTGCGAACTGGCATAGGCTGCAATGGACGAATCATCGACTTTATCGGCGACATGATCCAGCGCAAAATCCGTGAGATTCTTGAGGGTGATGCCCTCAGGTACTTTGAACTGATTGCGGCGGTCGCGTTCCCGATTTCCAGCGACCTGAACATCGACGGTGACGACCAGGGCTTTGTAACCGGCGGATTCGGCACGTCGGACGAGTTTTTCGGTAATCGTGCGATCGCGGTAGACGTAGAGTTGAAACCACAGGGGTGATCGAGCTGCCGCTGCCATATCTTCGATGGAGGTACTGCTGAGGGTGCTCAGGGTCACCGGGAGGCCATCCGCAGCGCGTGCGATCGCAATCTCCGCGTCCGGGTGAGCCATACCTGCCAGGGCCATCGGCGCGACAAGGATCGGTGCCGGTAAAATTTGCTCCAGAAGTGTGGTTTGTGAAGTGCGCTGGCTGACATCGACCAGGACGCGCGGATTCAAATGGATGCGGTCATAGGCCGAGCTGTTTTCGCGCAGGGTGATGCCGTCGTCGGCGCCGCCTGCATAATAATCGAAGACTGGCTTCGGCAGGTAATCGCGGGCAAGCTGTTCGTAATCCAGCAGGTTGATAGGCTGGTTTTCAGGGGACATCAGCGGCATCCTTATTGGGAATATCCGGCTCCCAATAGTACCCAACTCCTGGGTCGGAAACCAGCCGAATTGGGCTGCGAGATGGGGGCCGGTCATAGTTTGACAAATTAGGGAAATATTACGAAACATTAAGTCTTTGAACGCTGGAGCTGGCGCATAATAGAATTGGTGAGGCATTTCAGTAAACTGGCCTGTCTGCGCACCCCAATCCTCCAATCCATATGGCTCGTTTGTCGCGACCTTATCTGGCACCTCCTCACCTCCATCCGTTGGAAACTGGATTTAGGTGACTACCATGATATCAACCGTTATTCTGGTGCATGCTCAGCCCGACCTCGTGCGCGGACGGATGCTGCTGCGGGCGCATGTCGCCGCACAAAACTGGAGGCCGCTGGATGCAGTCCGGGCCAGCGCTGCCTTTACCGCATTGGGCGACCTAATTTTAGGTGCAAACCTGGACGAAGTGGTGCCGGTCAGCTTAGCCATCTACAATTCGGATCGCAACGCCAGCATTGAGCTGGGATGCAGCCTGTCGCCCTCAAAGCAGGACAGCCGCCTGGTGGAAAAAACTGCTCAGCGGCTGCGTCAGGTGGCGGATGCGGTCGAAATTGGCGAAACGGCGCAGCACACGCAGATTGCAGCCCGGCTTCATTTTCAGTCCTGATGGGCGGCTCAGGGGGTGTCTCCCCAATGTGCGTGATCAGCCAAACAACAGCGCAGCCATTCGAGGAACAAGGTCGGCCAGCGTCATAAATTCAGAGTCAAACGCTGTTTTGGCATCCCCAATGATGACCGTCGGGACATCATTCTCCGTATGCTTGCGACTGCCGATGTCTTCCAGGTTGCCGTGATCGCTGGTGATGATGACGATGCCCTCCGCATCGTCCCAGGTATCCAAAACACCTGCCATCACCTCATCGAACAATTCCAGCAGCGACACGCCGTCTTCGACCGTTCCACGGTGGCCGACGATGTCCGTCATCCAGTGGGAAAAGAAGGCAAAATCGTAACGCCGCGACAGCTCGACCAGTTTCCGACCGGCCTCATAACGGCTGTAGACCGGGGTGTCCGCGTAGCCGAGATGGGTATGCCAGCCTTCGCCGGTCCAATCACCTCCCAGCGCATCACCTGCATAAATCGCCTTCTCGTCAAAGATGGACAGACCGGCTTCGTAAGCGGCCTGCTGATAGCTGGATCGCAGGCTCTTGCCGCTGTTGATCGCGCGGTGCCAGCGTGGGGGATAGGCTTCCAGCAGGGCCGCTGTCTTGTTATGGGCGACGACCTGCTTGAAGAAATTGTCTTCCGCCAGCAGGTCCCGGATGGCCTTATTCGGTTTCGGGCCATAGTGTTCACCGATGAGTTGGGGAATCGAGCGTCCTGTGAGAATAGCCGCCTGCCCGCTGCCACTTTGCGGCCTGCCGGGAACCCCCATGTGCGCATCGGTCGGGATGAATCGGGCGCGGGGCGAGTCCTGGCGTCCAGTTGCCGCCAGCCAACGATGGCCGTTGGCTAACTGGTACAGGGTTGGGGTATGGGCCGCGGCAAACGGGTTGACTGCCGGGTCATCGGCTCCCAGGCCGATGCCGTCCAGGAAAATCAGGAGAATGTGCATCAGGACTGCGGTTTGTCTATCTGGCTGGCGAGAATCTCTGGGGCCAGCGCGTAGACTTCCTCACGCGGCGGCAGCGAGTGCGCCCGCCAGACTTCCTGCCCACTGCGGTCGAACAGCACAAATTCGGGTGTATAGGTGAACTTGAGATTCTGGCGTAACTCACGGCCAAAGTCGCTGTGGATGTCGATACGCAGCACGTTGTAATTATCCTGGATGTCCGACACGAGCAGATCGACCGCAGGGCGCAGGGCGAGACACCCGGCGCAGTAATTGCTGAAGAATTCCATAAACGTTGGCTTGCCGTTTTCTAACGCAGCTTGCGCGGCTGGCACCGAGTCGATGTCACTGCTGCCCGGACGCAGCAGGAACTGCCCGGCTGTGCTGATGCCGATTAACCCGATGGCTGCGCCAGCAATCCAGCGCCGGTTCACGCCGTAACGCTGGAGCAGCACGATACTGACCAGCAGGACAATGAGGCTGATGACGACATACGAATACTGGTTAAAGACATTTTCCATACCGCCAACCTCCATAGCGGAACAGCATACCGTGAAAGGGCGCGGTCGTAAAGTGAGGGGTTCAATGCTTTGAGGGATACGAGTCGGCGTAGTCCAGCAGAAAGGGGTTGTTCATACGCTCGTGACCGATGGTGGTTGGTTTCATGTGACCGGGCAGCACCTGGACCGCATCACCCAGGGGGATGAGCTGGTCGAAAATTGACTGCATCAGGATGCCATAATCTCCATAGGGCAGATCGGTGCGGCCTATACTCCCGGCAAACAGACAATCGCCGCCGAAGAGAACGCCGTACTCGCGCATATAGAAACAAAGGTGGTCAGGCGCATGACCGGGCGTGAACAGAGTTTCCAATCGGATCGGGCCGACTTCGATCGTTTCCGGCACATCCGGCAGCAGCCGATCAGGGGTTGGGATCGGTGGGAACAACTGTCGGATGAGCGGGTCGTCAGGGTTATAGACCTGCGGCGTCGCGTGGTGGATAAAGAAGGGTGCGCCTGTCGCGGCTTTGACGTCATGGCTGGCGAGGACATGATCGTAGTGCCCGTGTGTGGCGAGTATGAGCTTGATCTGCCATCCGGCATCTCGGGCTGTTTGCAGCAGCAGCGGGGCGTTATCCACCGGATCAACGATCACTGCGGTGCCGGACTCGGGATCGCCCACCAGATAACAATTGGTGGCGGCGACTCCTAGCGTGAGTACTTTGATTTCCAGGCTCATGAGGCTGCAACTTCCGGGGACAAGCTGCGGCGGCGCAGCACCAGGTCGATCAGTGTGCGCAGTTCGGTCATGCGCAGCACCGTTGCGGCGATCAGGAAGACCAGCACACCCACCACTGCTTCCACCGCCACGTGAGCGACCTGAAAGGCCAGCCCGCGCTCGACCAGACCCAGGCGGTTCCAGGCCAGGTCGGTGATGACGATCGCCGCTGCCATTACCAGACTGGCCGCCAGAGTCTTGACCGTCGTTTGTGCCAGGAGGTTGCCGTTGATGCCCTGCCAGCGCCGGCGCAGCACCCACAGCAGGCTGGTCACCTCAAACGTGACGCCGAGGGAATTGGCGAGGGCCAGGCCGCTGACGTGTCCCATCACCGGCTGTAACCCCAGAAACGGGAACTGCGCGGCGGTCAGGTTGTAGACGCTGCTGGCTTCGGCGGCCTGAACATTGCTCAGGATGAAGGACCCCGCCAGGTTGATGGTCGCGCCACCCAGGGCGGCATACAGCGGCGTCAGGGTATCCTGATCGGCATAAAAACTACGGGCGACCACCTCCAGCGCAGAGTGGACCACCAAACCGAGCGCGAAAAACTGGAGCGTACTGTAG
>JAIOHO010000095.1 GCA_019912905.1 Anaerolineae bacterium | reverse complement strand
TGAAGTGCAGACTCTGGTAGACCAGTATTATCTCCGCGCACAGCCGGATGTTGCGCAGCGTCAGTATGCAGCGATTCGCGGCGTATTGGCAACGCTAGAGGATCGGTACACGTTTTTTGTGGATCCCCCGGTTGCTCAGAGTGAATCTGATGCCCTTGCGGGAACTTATGGCGGCATTGGTGTCCAGGTCAACCGAAACGAAGCCGGTGCGTTCGTGCTTTTCCCGTTTGAGGAGTCTCCCGCAACTGCGGCTGGCATTATGAGCGGGGATATCTTGCAGGCAGTCAACGGAATGGATATTGAACTTTCGACCCCACCTGATCAGGTAGACCAGCTGCTGCGTGGGGAAGTCAAAGCAGGCAGCGGCGTGACGTTGACCATTGTCGATGCCGCAGGAGTGTCGCGCGACCTGTTTGTGGAGTTTGCGGTGATTAACGTGCCGTCAGTTGTATGGAGGGTGCTGCTTGAAGACTCGGATATTGGCTTCGTGCAGATTATCCGTTTTACGAGTCGCACGCCTGACGAATTGAGCACAGCCCTGGGAGAACTTGAGGCAGCGCATGTATCTGCACTGATTGTGGATCTGAGGAATAACAGTGGTGGACTTCTTCAAGAATCAGTTGATGTGGCGGGGCAGCTTCTGGGAAATGGTCAGGTCGTGGTCTACGAGAAGAGTAACCAATCGGAACGCGCCTTAAGTGCGACGAATGGCGGCGGGGGTCTGAAGGATATCCCACTGGTGGTGTTAGTTAACCAGGGAACCGCCAGCGCGTCTGAATTAGTTGCTGGTGCCGTACAGGATCATGAGCGTGGTATTTTGATTGGACAGCGAACGTATGGTAAGGGGACAGTTCAACAGATATTCCGATTGTCCGACAATTCATCGGTCCACATTACGTCGGCTGAATGGCTGACTCCCAATCACAGGGGATTGGAAAGCGTGGGATTAGAACCCGATTTACCCATGATCCCGGATGCGAATGGACGGGATGTCGAGTTGGGCGAAGCTGTCCGCTACCTGAATGAACATTACAACCTGGGGTAACAGATTATGCCAGATCACATCAAGATCATCGCGCGGAACAAAAAAGCGTTCCATGATTATCATATCGAAGATAGTTTTGAGGCTGGCATCGCTCTGATGGGGTCGGAGATTAAGTCGATCCGGGCGAACAAAATCAGCTTGCGGGATGGCTTCGTTCAGGAGCGGGGCGGGGAATTGTGGCTGATGAATGTGCATATCGCGACCTACGACGAAGCCAGTATATTTGGTCACTCAGACCCCCTGCGCCCCCGAAAACTGCTGCTGCACAAACGTGAAATCGCGCAGATTACGACGAGGATTCGTGAGCGGGGTTATACAGTCGTACCAACGATGGTCTATCTGTCAAAAGGACGTGCTAAGGTGGAGATCGCGCTGGCACGCGGTAAGAAGCAGTATGACAAACGGGAGGCCATCGCTAAGCGCGATGCCGACCGGCAGATACAGCGTGCCCTGAAGGAATTTTGATTTAATAGCCTCTCATGTGATATGGATATTGCCAACACGTGATGATAAAGCAGCGCCCATTCATCAGTATCAAGGCTATCCGTGCAGTTTTGGATGGCATGCTCCGTGGCAATGATTTTGGGGCAGGCCAATCACTACTTTATCTTTCGCTGGTGGATGAATTTATCAGTCAACCGCACATCCCGGCGATGGAAGATCGACGGGAATACGCGATTCGAAGCATTCTGGTAGATCTTATCAGGCGGGAGTATGTGCACCATCGTGTCGTGGTCGGACTCGAAGGGCCTCGTGTCGATGAGCAGGCAGCAGAAGCGCTAGAATCCATTCGCGCCGATGTGCTTGAGCAGGGGCATGATCTAGTTGGATGGAGCATCCTTTATTATCGCTATGCTCGGGCCGATGTAAATCTGCTGCCGACGGACTATGCCGCCGCCGCTCATTTTGACGAACGTACCTTTAGGCGGCATCAGGCGCATGCCTTGCACCTTTTGCAGGCGGCGCTGGTGGATGAGGAATCATCGATGCGACGGGAGCGAAAGCAGCGGTGGCTCTATGCGCAGCTGCCGGATGGGATACCCGAACGGCTTGTGGGCCGTGATCAGCTCGCGGACGATGTGCGAGAATTGCTGCGGGATAATCCCCCGTCATGGGTGCTCTTGACTGGATCGAAAGGTTCGGGTAAGACTGCTTTTGCTCAACTGCTGTTGCGGCGGATGATCGACGAGGACGCGCTGGATTATGTGGTATGGATCAGCCAACCGCCCACGGTGGAGTACGTCATCGAGGGTATCAGGCAAAACCTGCTTCAGGATGACAGCCTGAATCTCGCAGATCATCTCTTGCGTTTTCGGGTGGCAGTGGTGCTCGACGAGATCTTGCATCTGAGCAGTGATGTCGCGGCGCTTCGGCAGATTTTCACTGAGCTGGGCGGTGCAATGGTAATGGTCACTCATACGGTGTTCCTTGACCTTTCGCCTAAGTTCAAACACATTGTGCTCACGGATCTCGATAAACCTGCCGTATTTGAAATGGTCCAGCGCGCGCGACTTGCAGCTAGCAATGAGGAAGTTGTCGAATATGCGGAGATATTGTGGCAGGAGGTTGGTGGAAACCCACTCGCGGTGCAACTGGCAGTCCACAACCTGAATAATCTTTCGTTGGAACGTCCGCTCAATTCGGTTGAGAACCTTCTTGAACAGCTTGTGGTGACGTCCTATCAAGCCATGTCGGTGAATGCCCAGGTGCTTCTATGGATGCTTGGATTATGCCCGCCGGAGGGAGTGACTCCGCGGACGATTCAGTCCCTTTGGGCGTCCTACCACGTCACAGATCACGACTTCATCGAGTTGGCAAGCAGCGGCCTGATTCAGAAAAGGGGGAGGACCCAGCAGTGCTATAGCCTTCGGCGTGATGTTTATGAAGGTTTACCGACTCTCTCTGAGCGGGTACCTGGTGCATCAGACACCTGTACCCATCTCATTGTGAAATTGGAGAGCAGCACGGACCTGAAAGCGGGTGAGGGCCTTAAGATCATGGAATACATCCTCCTGAGAGGTTGGCCCGAGTTGTCGGTGAGCGCACGGATTTGCTTGGCCGAAGCTGCTTATGAGTTGGGGTTAAAGATGGGGCATTTTGCAGCGTGGGGGCATATTCTGAGCCAACTCACAGGGGAAATGAACTATCGACTGATGCTCGCGCATGCGATCTGCCTGCGAAAGACGGCTCGTTGGCTTGAAGCGGAGCACGTGCTTGCGAATATCATCCAGTTAAC
>JAIOHO010001002.1 GCA_019912905.1 Anaerolineae bacterium | reverse complement strand
GTCATGGACAGGGCGATACGCCCGGCCTCTTTATCGACCCGCAGCACATAGACGGTGATTTCCTGGTCCGCGCTCAATACGTCCGATACATTCCGCACGTTGGCCTGGTTCAGTTGGGAGATGTGCAGAAAGGCGTCTGTCCCAACGCCAATATCCACGAATGCGCCGGTCAGCTCCAGTCGTGTGACCTTGCCGCGCAGCTCCATTCGCGGTGCCAGTTCATCAATCGAACTGGGGGTCTGTATATCTGCGCTCATCTTGCCCGTGCTCCTTATATCTCAATTAGATTGATTATCCGAAACGATTCAGGCCGCGCCGCTGCGCAGCCACAGCCTGCTACTGAGTGGGTGTCGGTGTCAAAGTAACGCTGGGTGTCACCTCCATTACGCTGTCCACATAAGCCTGGTACGACTGATAACCCTGCCAGCCGTGCAGCTCGGTGGTCTTCAACAACAGATCCATATCTTCCTGGACAAAATACAGCACGCCGATAATCTCGCTGGATTCGCTCAGCGCGCCCGTTTCAGGGCCGGATACAAAGGCATAGATGACCATCGGTATATCCGGGTAAACCAGACTGATGATGGCCTGATCCTGGGTAAATTCCTGGGCCGCAACGTAGGTTGGCTCACCGTGCGCCTGGATCACGCCGCCCAGGGTCATCTCCGGCGCGGTGCGCAGGAAAATGAGCCGAACCGTTTCACCGTCCTCGGAAAGCATCTGGCAGCAAACGGCGCCGCCCTCGCCTTCCTGCCACGAGACCTGAACTCGATTGGTGCCATCTTCGGCATTCTGGGTTTGTACGTTGCGGAAGTCACCGTCATCTTCCAGTGAAGTGACCGCTTCCGACCAGTTCGTTACACCCGGGGTAATCCCGCGAAAGCAGGGGGCCGCACAGGGGTCGCCCGTGACGAGGCTCGTATCCTTGAGAAGGGTATCATCCCGGAGCACAGGAGCAGGCATGCAGGCCGCAAACAGCAGTAAAAACAAAGTGGCTGCAACAAAAAGTCGAGGGTGGTTCATAGGCAGCAGCACAGACTCGGGCAAGGATGCCGCGAGCCGCGCTCAACTCCTTTCTTGGCCCCGGAACAGAATAAAATGGCGGGCGTTTTTGAACAGGAACGCCCAAACCCGGCCATTGTTTTTCGTGCAAACTACCACAGGGGCATTAGTGCAATTGTAGCGCAGATTACGCCTAGTTCAACCGTGAGAATGTCAGGTCATAGGCCCCGGTTGTGCCGCCAAACTGCATCCCGTAATGGGTTGCGACGATGGTATACTGCCCATCTTCCGGCAGGGTATATTCGCTGATGAGCGAGTCGGTGCTTTCCCCGACCACCGCATCATCATTATCCGCCACCTGGAAGCCGTTCGGGTCGAGCAGGAACAGCACCGCATCCAACCGGCCCGCCGTCGCCACCATGCTGACCGTCACCAC
>JAIOHO010001001.1 GCA_019912905.1 Anaerolineae bacterium | reverse complement strand
CATAGATGCGCTTGCTTTGCGGCTTGCCAAACTGATCGAGCAGGCGCACCGGCAGGCTGTTGCCCGCAAACAGCGTCGAGTCCGCCGGAATCAGATCGACCACATCGTACACTGCCGCGCCGTCGAAATAGCTGCCCGTTTTGATTGCGCCATCAACAATCGACCACGTTGTTGACTCAAGCAAGCCATACTGTGAAAGATATTTCGTTTCACGACGGTCCATGAATGATAATAATTGTGCGACATACATTGGCGAAACTGGAAATACGTCTGTTACGGTATGGCTGTCATCCGACCACTCCCCATCTGGAGCAATATGGATCAATACGCGAGGATGACTAGACACAATAAAATCATTCAGAGCCTTTGATACGGGAACATTGCCAAATCGGAGTATCACGTCCGGTTTAGGAGCATACATTGCGTAATACTCATACGCCCCATAACCTTGATGAAAGTGCCTGACATGCGAATATGGCTCAGCCAGAACAGGATAACCACTGGCATAAGCTACCACATGAATGCCATCGACTTCCACAGGAGATAAACCACCACCGCAAATAATCACACCTCGGTGATTGTCTTGGATAAGTTCCGGCAACCAGACACCGATTTCGCTGTCGGCAAGATGGGTCTCTGAAGAATGGATACGCGAATGCGCTGAATAAATACCTGAGTCGGGAGAATCCCCCTCTCCGATTTTCTTAGGAATTTCAGTCATATCGCCCTCAACCGCAGTCGGCTCCAGCGGCTTGCGGAATGGCAGGTTGATATGCACCACGCCTTTGCGAATACCGTTGGCTTTGGCATAGGCCCGTGCCGCCAGCGTCCGCAGATTGCGAATCGCGATCGCCGGGGGATTAGCTTCCGGCAGCGCGGCATCCACCGACCATAACACGAAGTCCCCATACATCTTGACCTGGTCGATGGTCTGGTTGGCCCCGCTGTGGCGCAGTTCCGGCGGACGATCCGTCGTCAGCACGAGCAGCGGCACGCGCGACATATGTGCCTCGACGATGGCCGGGAAGAAGTTAGCGGCTGCCGTGCCGGAGGTGCACACCAGCGCCACCGGTTCGTCGCTCGCCAGCGCCAGGCCGAGCGCGAAAAAACCCGCGCTACGTTCGTCCAGGTGCGTATAGATTTTGATTCCGCCATGTCGGGCAAAAGCCAGGGTCAGTGGAGTCGAACGCGACCCCGGCGCGATACAGACCGCCTTCAACCCGGCGCGAGCCAGTTCCTCGACAAACACATCGGTCCACAGCGTATTGCGGTTTGCCATAGCCTACCTCACCAGTGCCTGATCTCGAATGCCCAGCGCCCCCAGCATGGGCCGGAATTTGAGTGCAGTTTCATCCCACTCCTTCTGCGGCACGCTGTCGGCCACGATACCGACCCCGGCATACAGCCAGACGCGCCGGTCCTGGCTCACCGCCGAGCGAATCGCCACGCCGAACATGCCGTCCAGATTCGCATCCACCCAGCCGATGGGCGCGCCGTACCAGCCGCGCGGCACCGGTTCCGCATGACGGATGAACGCCAGCGCCAGATCGCGCGGTTTGCCCCCCAGCGCCGGGGTCGGATGCAGTTGTTCAATCACCGGCAGTACGCCCAGATCCTCTTTCAGAACGCCCTGAACTGGCGTGTACAGGTGCTGAATATTGCTCAATTGCAGGATGCCCGGCGTATCGGAAATGGTCAACTGCTCGGCAAGTTCGTCCAATCGTTCGCGCAGCGTCTCAACCACCAGCGCATGTTCGTGCCGCTCTTTCGGATCGTTCAGAATCTGCTGCGCGTAGGCCGCGTCCTCTTCCGGCGTCTGCCCACGCCGAATCGACCCGGCCAGGCCCATCGTCGTCAGCCTGCGCCCTTCGACCTGCGCCAGGAGTTCCGGCGTCGCCCCATAAAAGGCATGATGCGGGCGCGGCTCGAACAGGAAGCGGTAGCAGTCGGCATAGTGCTCGCCCAGGTAATCCAGCGCGGCATCCACCTGCACGTGATCCGCAAAACGAATTTCCGCCACGCGCGACAGCACAACTTTTTGTAAGGCCGTCGTCCTGATGCGATGTATCGCATCAGTAATGCTCTTTTCCCAGGTCCTATACGGCATGGGATAATTCACGTCAAGCGGTTCCCCGGCAGTGTCTTCCGGCCCGGACATACGCGCCTGCTCCGCCAGCAGCGACTCGGCGCGAGTCGCCAGTGCCTCACGCAGTTGGGGAATGAGTTCCTCGGGATCTTCATCGGCTGGGAGATGCACGTTGATCGTCAGCCAGGCCGAGTCACCCACCTGAGCCAGTTGATAATGCGGCAGGATAAAGTAGGCCGGTGCGTACACGGTCCAGGTGTTATCCGGCACAAAATCATCCTGAAATGCAAAACCTCCGAACAGACGCGGCCCGGCCAGTGCTTGCCCATTCTGCTGAATGGACGCCCCTGCAAATAAACTCTCCGCCTGCCGCCGCATCGAGTCGAACCGGTCCGGCCCCCAGGCCACCAGTTCAGCGGCCATGCCGAAGCCCGCCAGGGCAAAATCATCGCGCCGGTTTTCCCAGTAGAATCGTTCCTGGCCCTGAGCCAATCGCAGCAGGCCCCGCGCAGTCAGTCCATCGCAGGGCTGGCTGATGCTCACCAGGCGGCCATAGGGATTCGTCACAGGTATCTCGACCGCAGCCATGCGCTTACCTCTCGTAACCCACGCTCTTGAGCAGCAGGGGAAGCAGGGCCGACAGGATTCGCTGCGGCTCCGGTTCACCGGTATACACCCAACGGATGACGACCGCATAAATCGCGCCCATCCAGGCATGCGACACGACTTCGGTATCGACCGGGGCAATGTCGCCCACTGCAATCGCTTCTTCGATATAGGTCTGGATCAGTCCCGCAAACCGGTCGTTGATCTCCATCCGCTTTTTTTCGAAGGCGCTGCCCAACCCCACCGCCTGTACCAGCAGCAGTTTGGCCGGACGGCGGTACTTGCCAAATGTTTCCAGGCAGGCCCGCAGCGCAGCCTCCACCCGAACGATTCCTTCCGCTTCCTGGGTGATCGCCTCGGTAACCCGGCGCTCCAGCAGATCGGCAAACTGGTCCACCAGAGCCAGGAACAGGCGCTCCTTGTTCGGGAAATGAAAATAGATCGCCCCCTTCGACGTGCCGGATTCCTCCGCAATTTCGTCCAGGCGGGTATCGTGGTAGCCTTTGCTGGCAAAGCGGTCGAGCGCGGCGTCGAGGATGCGCTCGCGCGTGTGGTCGGGGTCCCGCGCCGTTTGTTCAGGTTTCATCGTCTGTCCCTGGTCTTCAAACCGACTGGTCAGTCTGAAGTATAGCATAGTATGCGGGCGGATGGCGAAATTTTTAGCTACTCCTCAGCATTCCCGATGACCAGTTGGGGGAAAGCACGAACAATGAGACTTCGACCGTTGCAATTTTACGTAGATTTGTGTATCTTCAGGCGAGATTTCAATAGATTTTCCGCAGGATACCCGGCCATGAGACCACCGCACACCAATGGCTCCACTGAGCAGGACCGCGCCGCGAAATTGACCAAACGCCAGTACGTGCGTTTCGCCTTTTACACCATAGACCCTACCTGGCGGCGGCTGCCTGCCGATAAACAGGCAGCCCACAAACGCGAACTTCAGAGCACGATCGAAGGCTTCAACAAGCGCATGCTGCTGCGACCCTACAGTCTGATGGGCACGCGCGCCGATGCAGAACTGCTGTTGTGGCAGATTGCCGAAACGCCGCTGCATTTTCAGGAACTCGCCTCCGCCATCATGCGCACCAGTATGGGCGCTTACCTCAACCTGGCCTATTCGTATTTCTCACAAACGAAGCGCTCCATTTACCAGATTCGTGACATCCCGGGCGAGGACGAAGAACGCCTGATTATCCAGCCGACCGAAGCCAAATACCTGTTCGTCTATCCCTTCATCAAGACCCGTGACTGGTATCAGCTTTCGCTCCACGCGCGTCAGGGGATTATGGATGAACATATCGTGGTGGGTCGGGAATATCCTTCCGTCAAACTGAATACGACCTATTCGTTCGGCCTGGACGATTATGAATTTATCGTTGCCTTTGAAACCGACGAACCCTCCGATTTTCTGGATCTCGTCCAGCGCCTGCGCGAAACGGAATCGAGCCGCTACACGCTTCAGGACACGCCCCTGTTCACCTGTATCAACATGCGCCTGGCCGAAGCCCTGGATGCACTCGGCGGGCCAGCCGTAGCGGAACCCATCCAGCCAGAAGAACAGCGCGAAGCCTGGATCGACGCCTGCCCGCTATCCGAACTGGAATCCGGTTCGACCAAAGTGGTCTATCTGGATGGCAAACAGGTCGCCCTGTTCCACCTCAACGGCGGACTCTACGCCATCAGCAACCGCTGTACCCATGCGCGCGGCCCACTGAGCGAAGGCGAAATCGACGCTGAAGGCTGCACAGTCACCTGCCCCTGGCACTATGCCAAGTTCGACTTGGCGACCGGTCGCGTGCTGGATGGCATTGCCAGCGCCCCGGTCGAATCCTATCAGGTCGAGGTCCGTGACGGCGTGATCTGGGTCGGCACCCGGCCTCCTATTCCTCAGCCAGCAGTCTGATCAACCCACGGAGAACCACGGACACGATGATGGAATTGGAATTCAAGCCGCCGCAGGACGCGCCGGAGAATCAGTTTGATGAGGCGGCGCGAACCTACGACGCGCTGCTGGTTGTTTCCTTTGGCGGTCCCGAAGGCATGGAGGACGTCATCCCCTTTCTGGAAAATGTCCTGCGCGGTCGCAATATCCCGCGTGCCCGGTTGGAAGTCGTCGGGGAACATTATCACCTGTTCGGCGGTGTCAGCCCGCTCAATGACCAGAATCGCGCGCTCATCGCCGCTCTCCGGCAGGAACTGGACAAGCACGGCCCGAATCTGCCAATCTACTGGGGCAATCGTAACTGGAAACCCTACCTGACCGAGACACTCCGCCAGATGACGGACGATGGTGTCCAGCGGGCGCTGGCCCTGTTCACCACCGCCTATAGCAGCTACTCAAGCTGCCGCCAGTACCGCGAGGACATCCAGCGCGCACAGGCCGAAATCGGATCGACTGCCCCCATCGTGGATAAGATTCGTGCCTTCTACAATCACCCCGGTTTCATCGAGCCGAACATCGAAAATCTGGGCAAGGCGCTCGAACAATTTCCCGAGGCGCGCCGCGATCAGGTGCATATCGCCTTCACCGCTCACAGTCTTCCGGCGGAAATGGCCCGCCGCTGCGCCTACGAAGCGCAGATTCTCGAAGTGTGCCAGTTAGTCGCTGCCAGGCTGGATCACCTCAGTTGGAAGCTGGTGTATCAGAGCCGCAGCGGACCGCCCCATCAGCCCTGGCTGGAGCCGGATATTATCGATCATCTCAAGCAGCTTCACGCGAACGGCGTCACCGATGTCGTCATTATGCCGGTGGGCTTCATCTCCGATCATATGGAGGTGATGTACGACCTCGACACGGATGCGGCACAGGCGGCACGGGATCTGGGGATAAACATGGTACGGGCGGCGACGGTCGGCACCCATCCCACCTTCATCCGCATGATTCGGGAGTTGATTCTGGAGCGGATGACGGCGCACCCCCAGCGGCGCGCCCTCGGAACGCGCGGACCCAGTCACGATTTTTGCGGCCTGGACTGCTGCCCGCCGGGGTAACCCGTGCCCTGGTCCGGCGCTGCGGCCAGCGCCGTTTCTGTGGCTGGCGCAAGCAGGCCATTACAGGATATAGTGGTCCTGACAGTGATCATCTTATTAGCGCCAGCCTGTAAATTTCTATCGGTACAGTGAGCAGCAGTCGATGAGCGATTTGTTGAAGATCACGACTCTCGGCGGGTTGAGCATTCAACTTGGCGGGCAGCCCGTGCGGGGCTTTGTATCGCGCAAAGTCGAAGCCCTGCTGGTTTACCTTGCCGCCAACCCGCGCGAACACCCGCGGGAAGTGCTTGGCGAACTGCTGTGGGACGATCTGCCCCAGAATCGCACCATGTCCTACCTGCGTACCGCCCTGTCGAGCCTTCAGCAGCAGCTGGCCGAATACCTGACTGTTTCCCGCCAGAGCCTGTCTATCCATATCGAGAGTAATTTCTGGCTTGACGTTCAGGAGCTTGAAGCAGCTCTGGATGAAGCCGACTCGGAATGGGAGCAGCGCAGCAGCTTCTCGCGGGTCACGGCGGGCAAACTGGAAAAAGCACTCGACCTTTATCAGGGTCATTTTCTCGAAGGTTTCCACATCCGTGATGCCAGCGGATTCGAAGGCTGGATGGTCATCGAACAGGAACGCATCCGCAACCGCGTCCTGGAAACGCTGCACCATCTGGGGGCCTATTACCTTCAGCGCGGGCAGTATAGCAGCGGCACCGCACATATCACTCGGGCGCTCCAGTTGGACCCGCTGTCTGAGCAGGCGCATCGCCTGATGATGCTGCTTCTCGCCCAGAACGGCCAGCGCAGCGCAGCCATGGCGCAGTATGAAACCTGCCGCCAGGTCCTCGAAAATGAACTCGGCGTCGAGCCTGAAGACGAAACCGTCGAACTCTACGAGCGTATCCTGGCGGGCGAAATCAGCGCGGAAGTGCAGGTCGTTAGCCCACACAACCTGCCGACTCCCGCCACGCCGTTTGTCGATCGTCCAGATGAGGTCAATGCGATTGTCGAACAACTCGACCGCCCCGAGTGCCGCCTGCTGACCATGATTGGTCCTGGCGGGAATGGCAAGACCCGGCTGGCATTGAAAGCCGCCGGTCAACTGCTGTCGGAATATCACCAGGGCGTCTATTTTGTGGCCTTCGCGCCCGTCACAAGCCCTGTCTACATCGCCCGGACGATTGCGAACACCCTCAACATGACCTTCAAAGGGGATCTTCCGCTCGAAGAAGAGCTTACCCAGTACTTGCACAGCCAGGAAATGCTCCTGGTCCTCGATAATTTCGAGCACCTGGTCGAAGGTGCCGACGTCCTCAGCCACATCCTGGCCGGCGCGCCCGCCGTCAAGATGCTGGTCACTTCGCGGGAGCGGCTCAACTTACAGGAAGAATGGCTGTACAACGTCGAAGCGTTGAGTGTTCCGGCTTCGGCTGAGGACCCCCAGGCTGCCGAATTTGCTTCCATCAAGCTTTTCGAGCAGGCCGCACAACGCGTCCAGCCGGATTTCTCGGCGGGCAGCGACATGCCGTCGGTCATCCGCATCTGCCGGTTGGTGGAAGGTATGCCTCTGGGCATCGAACTGGCCGCTTCCTGGACGCGCATGATGACCTCTCAGCAGATCATCCACG
>JAIOHO010001000.1 GCA_019912905.1 Anaerolineae bacterium | reverse complement strand
CAGCGCAGCGGGACGGCGCGCCGCCTTCTGGTTTGGCTCCAACACTGCCGATTATGCTGAGACGGCGGCCTGGAATATGTTCAAGGCCACCGTGACCTGGGCATTGGTCGGCGGCTCCGGCAGCGGCGGATCAACGGGCGGCGGTTCCACGCAACCGGACGCGAGTCTGGCAGTTTCGAACAGCAGCCTCGCTTTCGGCAGCATCATGATGAACACGCAGTCCAACGTCCAGACCCTCACGCTGACCAATTCGGGCGGCACGGGCGCGGCTTCGCTCGACATCAGCAGCATCAGCCTGACCGGAGCGGACGCGGGCCAATTTGCGGCCACCCTGTCTACCCCGGTGACTTTGAATGCCGGCGCGACCGCCAGCGTGATCGTCCAGTTCAACCCGACCAGCGTTGGTTCCAAGACCGCGACGCTGCAAATCAACCATAACGCCGGGGGCACATCCTCACCCGTGTCGGTGACTCTGACCGGCCAGGGCGTTGCGCCAGATCCACAGCTGACCTTCTCGACCGGAACCCTGAATTACGGCACGACCAGCAGCGCCTCGACACCTCTGACGCTGACCATCACCCACACCGGCAGCGCAGGCTCGCCCTCGGTGACGATTAACTCTATCGGCAACACCAACACGACCGACTTCACCGTGAGCGGCTTCTCCGGCCCGGTCACGCTGACCCAGGGCGGAACCCCGCTGACGCTCACCGTCACCTTCGCCCCGGCGTCCACGGGCACCAAGACGGGCACCTTGTCCCTGTCGGCGACCAGCAGCGGCACCATCACCTACAGCCCCGGCATGACGGTGGCTCTCACGGGCACCAAGACGGTCACCCGCGTGACCAGCGGCCTGCAACTGCTGTTCGACTTCGAGAACTATAACAGCGGCAGCGGGACAGCCCAGAGCACGGGCGGTGCTGCCGGGCCGGTCACCCTCACGGCGACCAACAACGGCTATGTCAGTTCGTTCAGCGACACAGATGGCAGCGGCATCGAAATCTCAAGCAACGCGGTGCGGCTCAACTCGTCCAGCGCGCCATCGAGCCTGATCAGCAATCTGAAGGGCGCCAACGCGATCACTATCGAAGCCTGGATCAAGCCTTCATCGACCAGCAGCAGCCAGGACGAAGCCTACGTCGTCTCCCTGGCGGATGCCTCCAGCGACCGGAATTTCGCGCTGGTTCAGGATCGAAAGAAGTTCCGAGCTTACCTGAAGACGTATACCAACAAGTGGAACGAAAACGACGGCACCGATCCGAGCACCGCGACCGACAACGTCGCCGGTACGAATCTGATGCACGTGGTTTACACCTATTCAGGGGGCACCGGCATTCTGTACGTGAACGGGGTGGCAACGGAGACACAAACCGGAATTGGTGGTGGTTTCTCGAACTGGGATGACGACGCGCTCCTGGTTGTCGCCAACAAATACAACAGTACAAGTACAACCAATGACTGGCAGGGCAAAATCTACACGATTGCCATCTACAATCGGGCCTTGTCCGGTACAGAAGTAGACCAGAACTATCAGGCCGGTGAGGAGTAAACTCCGTTCCTCGTTCTGAACACACTCTGCGGGGCAGGCCTCAAAACCTGTCCCGTTCTATTTTCCCTCAGTGTGCCTCGTAGGGCAGCGGGTCGGTCTGGCCGATTTCCGCAAAGGCCTGCAATCGCTCCGCACAGGTCGGGCAGCGGCCACAGGCCGCCTCGCCACCCCGGTAACACGACCATGTCTGCCCGTAATCGACTCCCAGCGCCAACCCAATCCGCAGGAGTTCCGCCTTGCTGGACTGGACGAACGGCGCTTCGATGCGCACCGGTGTTTTACGATTGAGCGCGTAGACCTGGTTGAGCCGTTCCAGAAAATCCGGCGTCGTATCCCAGTAGCCATACAGGTCGTGCCGCTGCGCGCCGTAGTAAACCGCACTCGTGCCCAGGCTTTCGGCGAAGGCTGCTGCCAGCGCCAGGAAGATCATGTTGCGATTCGGCACATAGGTGATCGGCTGCGGGTCGCCGGTTACCTGATCCATATCGGGCACGTCGATCCCGGCATCGACCAGCGCCGAACCACTGAACACTGCGCGCAGCGGGGCCAGGTCCGCGATGAGATGCGGCTCACAGCCCAGCAGACGGGCATGATATTGGGCGCAGGCAATTTCGCGGTCATGCTTCTGACCATAGCGGAAGGTCATCACCGCCGGATGCCGCTGTTCCGTTTGTACAAGATGATACAGCAGCGTCACGCTGTCCATGCCGCCGCTGACGATCACGACCGAGTCGACCATGAGATTCTCCCTTCTGCCATCGGGTCACCTCAGCCGGATCACAAAGCTGCTGCGCGGCGGCAGCACGTCGAGCGGTTGATAATCCGCAAAACCGCCTGCCGCATTGATCTGCGGCGCGTGCAGGTCGCCTTCCCCAAGCAGCCATTCTGCCGCAACAGCACCTGTCAGCGGCCCGGCAGGGAGGCTCAGGCTGTAATCCCCAATCTCCTTGTGATTCAGATTGATGAGCACCAGCACCGTTTCCTCCGGCGTATGGCGCAAAAAGCTGTAGACCGGTCGGACACTGGTTTCGACCGGGATAAACTCGCCCACTTGCAGCGCCGCAGACTCACCGCGCAGGTGAATCAAACGGCGGTAGTGGCTGAGCAGCGAATCGGGGTCCTCCGTTTGAGCGGCCACGTTGAACGCGGCTGCGCTGGCGTCGGGCGGCTCCCAGGCGGGCACGCTCGAAAAACCGGCATTCTGAAGGTCATCCGTCCACTGCTTCGGCGTGCGGATGCGCTCATCCGGCTTCTGCCCCTGCATCCCGATTTCCTCGCCGTAGTACAGAAACGGCACGCCCGGGTTGGTCAGCAGCAGCGTCGCCGCCACCTTCGCCGCGCCCACATCGCCGCGAAATTCGCTCATCACCCGATTCTGATCGTGGTTGGTCAGAAAAGCGGCATACTGACCGGGCGGGAACAGGTCGAACGCCTGCTGCTGAACGGCGATCAGGCCATCCTTGCTGCGGCGTTTGACCGCGTCGATGAGGGCTGAGGCCAGGTCGAACTCGAAGGCCATATCCACCGCGCGCGGGACATATTGCGTCATCTGGCGGCCTACGCTCCAGATTTCACCCACCAGCAGCGCTTCAGGTTTCGCAGCGCGCACGAAGCTGTGGAAGCTCTTGAACCACGACAGCGTGTCGGGGGTGTTGACCTGCTCGGGACCGTTTTCGATCAGATGCCTGACCGCATCCAGCCGGAAGCCATCGACGCCCATATCCTCCAGCCAGAAGCGGGCCACGTCATCCATTTCCTGGGTGACCGCAGGGTTGGCATAATTCAGGTCGGGCATAGCGTTGAGGAACACGGCATAGTAGTAGCGCCCGTTCAGCCGGTGCCACACGGTCTGCTGCCAGGGGCCGCGATAACCGGGGTCCTCGTCGCGCCAGATGTAATAATCGGCGTAGGGCGAGTCCGGTCCCAGACTCGAACTGAGAAACCAGGGATGTCGGTTGGAGGTATGGTTGAGGACCAGATCGACGATCACGGCCATCCCGCGCGCGTGCGCCGCGTCGATCAGCGCCGCAAAATCCGCGCGCGTGCCGTAGTCGGGCGCGATACCCCGGTAGTCGGTTACGTCATAACCGTGATAGCTGGCGGCAGGCATGATCGGCATCAGCCACAGGCCGGTGACGCCCAGGTCGTCGGTCGTGGCCGGGTCGCCATCATTGAGATAATCCAGCTTCTGGATCAGGCCCTGCAAATCGCCGGTGCCGTCCGCATCGCTGTCGTAAAAGCTGCGGACAAACACCTCGTAAAAGACCCGGTCTCTCCACCAGGGCGGTGAATCGTCCTGGGCCTGAACGCGAACGCCCAGACCCACCAGCAGCAGAATTAGCAGAATAGTCCGTCGCACAGGGTTGATTCC
>JAIOHO010000999.1 GCA_019912905.1 Anaerolineae bacterium | reverse complement strand
ATCAGGTCAAGATTATCGACCTGGCGACTGGCGACGAACACAGCGCTCTGCTGGGGCATACCGGCAATATCTGGAGCCTGGCCTTCAGCCCGGACAGCCGCTATATCGCCACTGGCAGCGCCGACCGGACGATCCGCATCTGGGATGTGGACACGGGCGATGTGCTGGCGGTGCTGGAGGGGCATACCTGGGACGTGAACAGCGTGGCCTTCAGCCCGGATGGGCAGCTGCTGGCTTCCGGCAGCGCCGATGGCACCGTGCGCCTGTGGCAGGTGGGCGAGGCGGCGAATCCGGCGCTGTAGCTTCCCATTTCCTCTCCCTGCTCTCAGCCTAACGGACATTGCTCGTGTCCGCTAAACCGGGTAAGGTCATTCCATCCTCACGCTACTTAGAGGTGGTGTACGGTCTGGCACTACATGTTTGATTCGGGTCGCGTTACGATAGCGCATGTGTTCGCAGGTTGGTCGATAAGGCGGGCACTATTTCAGGAGGCACTGGTGGTCGAGCAAATCTCGAAAGATCTTTTTCTTCAGGCGTTCTTGGTGCTGATGGCAGAGACCTTTGAAAGGGGCCGTGCGGGCTATCTGGACCGGGGGGCTTCCCTATTTGAGACCTTAGCGACGATTTCGGCGGAGGAAGCATCGCGCCCGGTCTCAGCCGATTGTGCCACGATTGCCGCGCATGTGGCGCATATGACCTTAGCATTGGACTTTAGTCTCCATTTGTTTCGCGGCGAACGCCTTCAAGTCGATTGGGGTGAAATCTGGCGGACCGTCCGCGAGGTCACGGATGAAGAATGGACTGCCAGTCAGGAGCATTTGCGAGAGACCTATATCGCCTTTCGTGAACTGGCTAAAATAACGCCCTGGCAAAACGTGGATGAGATTGAGGGCGCAATGGAGGTATTGGCGCATAACGCCTATCATCTAGGCGAGATTCGTCATGCGCTGTGTACGATCAAGCCAGAGCGTTAGCGAACCCATAGGCAGCGCCACGACATCAGCAAAGCCTGCGAATCGCTTGAAGGTTTTGAAGTCGAACAATGGATTGCAGCTTGGGGCTATTCCACTGAACTTTTGTCCCCGATCTGCCAGAACGCGGTCGGAAGCGGTGATCCCGCAGCAGCGTACCAAAATCCTGTGCCATTATGACACCTGGTTGTATGACGAGCGTCACTGGGTTGAATGTAGATCAATACAATCAAGCATTTTCCACATATCTTTTCCTGAGATGAAATGTCGACGCAACCAGCAAAACTCACAGGCCATTACCGGCGGCTGGTGCGCGGGTCGAGGGCGTCGCGCAGGCCGTCGCCGACCAGGTAAAAGCACAGCACGGTGACCATAATCAGCAGGCCCGGCCAGAAGACCAGATGCACGCCGGTTACGAAATAATTGCGCGAGTCGGTCAGCATATTGCCCCAGGAGGGGGTCGGCGGCTGGACGCCCACGCCCAGGAAGCTGAGGCCGGATTCGGTCAGGATCAGGTTCCCGGCGATGATGGTCAGGGTGACGATGACGATCGGCAGCACGTTGGGCAGGATATGCAGCGCCATCAGCCGCCCGCCAGATGCCCCCAGCGCGCGCGCCGCCAGGATGTAATCGCGCTCCTTGAGGGCCAGCACTTCGGCGCGGACCAGCCGACTGGTGCCGACCCAGCCGAGCAGCGCCAGCACGATCACCAGCACCTCGACCGAGGGCTGCCACAGCGCCGCCGCGATCAGCAGCAGAAACAGGGCCGGGATCGCGCTGAGAGTATTGACCAGCCAGACGATCAGATCATCCACCCGCCCGCCGTAGAACCCCGCCAGCAGACCGAGTGTCACGCCGATAAAAATGGACATCAGACTGGCGCTGTAGGCGATCGCCAGCGACACCTGCCCGCCGTAGAGCAGGCGCACCAGTTGATCGCGTCCCAGGTGATCGGTGCCCAGGGGGTGGCCTTCGACGCCGGGGGACAAAAACCGGTCCGGCACACTGGTCCGGGTGGCATCCACGCCCAGCGCGCGCTCGACCACCGGCGGGCCAAAGAAGCACACCAGCGTCATGAGCAGCAGGAAACCGAAGGCGATCATCGTCAGGCGGTCGCGCCACAGATGCCGCAGCGCATCCTGCCATAACGAGCGGGATTTGCGCAGCTCGTCGGTTTGCAACCGGACAATCGTCGTGGTCGATGAAGGAGTCGATGTGTCGGTGGTCATGCGGTCCTGGGCATTCATAATCGGAAATCAGCGCAGCCGGATGCGCGGGTCGAGCCAGGCATACAACATATCGGAAAAGAGCACCCCGCCGATGAACATGACCGAGGCGACGACGACCGACCCCATCACCAGCGGGAAGTCGCGCTGGAAGACGGCGTTGACCACCAGCCGCCCCATGCCCGGCCAGCTAAAGACCTGCTCGATGATCACGGCTCCGGCCAGCAGCGTGCCCAGCGACTGGCCGACGAAAGTTGCCACCGGAATGAGCGCATTGCGCAGGGCGTGCCACCACCACACGGCCCGGTCTTGCAGTCCCTTGGCGCGCGCGGTGCGGATGTAATCCTGATCCAGCACTTCGAGGATCTCGGTGCGGGTGAAGCGCGAAATAAAGGCGATGGTGTTCAGCGACAGCACGGCCACCGGCAGGATCATGTGGGCCAGGATGTCGCCCAGGTCGAAGCCCCGGCTGGTGATGTCGCGCATGCCGCTCATGGGCAGCGCGCCCAACTGGACGCTGAAGACGATGATCAGCAGCAGGCCGAGCCAGAAGGCGGGGACCGCGTTGCCGATCACCGAAATGATGCGCACCAGATGATCGACCCAGGTCTTGTGATAGACGGCGGCGACCACCCCCAGGGCAACGCCGACGCCGTAGCCGACGACCAGGGCGCTGAGGGCAAGCTGCAACGTGGCCGGAATGCGTTCCAGAATCAATTCGGAGACAGGACGTTTCTGCTTGAGCGAAGTGCCCAGGTCGCCGCGCAGCAGCCCCTTGCGCGGGCCGGGGGTGTCGCCCTGACCGTCGCCATCGACATCCACCAGCGTCCAGTCATTGCCCGCCAGCCAGTAGAGATACTGGGTCAGCGGCGGCTGGTCGAGACCCAACTGGCGGCGCAGAGTCGCGGCGGTCTCCGGCCTGGTATTGGGCGCGAAGGTGATGAGCGCGATCGGGTCACCCGGCGCGGCCTGCATCAGCAAAAACGAGATGATGGTGACGCCAAAAAATGTAGGAATCCCCTGTAACAAGCGCCGGAGGAAATACTGACCCATACCCTGTCCCAATCCATGTGGAGCGTAGGCGCACATGATAACCTATGGGCCGGGGCACGGCAACCGGATGTAGCATGGCCGGGCAATAAATTACCCGGCAAGTATCCAACCCCCGTTGGGGTTTAAGGAGTCCCGAAGAGTCTGGAGTGCTTGCCGTCGAATTTATTCGGCGGAGGCCGATCCCTTCAGATGGCGGTCGAAAAAGGCGAGGCAGCGTCCAAACAGCGCGCCGTCCGGCTCGAAGCCCGGGCCGCCATGACCCGCGCCTTCCAGCACCTCAAAGGTGACGTCGAGGCCGCGCGCACGCAGCGCCTCGTGAAGCAGTTCGCTCTGGTTAAAGGGCACGATCCGGTCGCCGGTGCCGTGCGCGATC
>JAIOHO010000998.1 GCA_019912905.1 Anaerolineae bacterium | reverse complement strand
CGGCGGCGTTCAGGAAAGGCTGAAACGCGGCTCTGGCGCGGTCTGTGGGCATTAACTGCGGTCGCAGGTTGGGATCAAAGCTGATCTTGGCGCCCGTTTTCTGCGCGAGTTCGAGCGCGCGCAGGCCAGTTTCGAGCGAGGCAGCGTGAATCGACAGCGTGGACCCCATGAGGTGGAGGCAGCGCAGGTCCGTAAACAAGGTTTCATCGAGCATATCCGGCGCAATCTGCCCGGCGGCGGCGTGAGCCACGTGGAAGACAAAATCCCGGCTGCCATCGGCGCGATAGGCGACGAACGCTGCGCCGGTCGTATGCGTGCTGAGGATGCGCATCCCGCTCGTGTTCACGCCGTCGTCGGCAAGCTGATCCAGCAGGCACTGCCCGAATGCATCGCGTCCTACGGTGCCAATGGCAGCGACCGACGCACCTAACCGGGCCGCCTGGGTTGCGAAGATGAAGGGCGCGCCGCTGGGGTAGGGGCCGACGAATGGGCCGGGCCGGTCGAGCGGCTGATCAACCCCGGTGCGCATAATCTCAACCAATGCTTCGCCGAATGTGAGAATGTCTACCATCCATGCCTTCTTTGTGGGTGCGCCAATCAAAATGTCTCCGCCATCGGTTGAGCGTGGGCATCCTACCGGACGGGCACCCCCTAATTATGGATGGTATGCAGCGGACAGGCCATAGTGTGGTTCGCAATTCTGGCTAAACAATTTATAATGAAATGGAGTAGAACAGGTATACAAATTGATGGTCAAACTCAAACACATTTTCATCACACTGCTGGCTGGTATGCTGCTGATTCCCTTTACTCCGGTGGCGGGACAGGTAGGGCGCTGGGATGGCGCGGATGATCAGCCTGTAAGCCCGCTGGCGTGTCCGGGAGATACTCCGACTCGTCCCGCGTTGGGGGGCACAGCCTATAACGGCGGTCAGCCCGCGAATGCCCCTGAACTGTCCGGTCAACCAATTACGATCGTCGATATTCGGAAGTCGATTTCGGCGGGTTATGATCGTGAAGTTGAAAAGGGGATGCAGTCGGCGGCGGGAGAATTGGGGAATGTGGAAGTCCTCAGTGGTACATCCAGCATCGTGAGCGTAGGCCAGCAGGCGGCGGCCATCGACGAATATATGTTTGGCGGTGTCCACGGCATGCTGTTCGCGGCGGTCGATCAAAAACTCGATCTGGCGTCGTCCCTGCGTGCGGCGCTCGATGCCGGTATTCATGTCGTCGGCTATGAATCCGATGTCGAACCTGGCGCACGCGAATGGTTTGTCAAACCTGCTGAAGCAAATGCCATCGCCAAAACGCTGATTGATCAGGTCGCCAACCAGTCGGGGCCGCGGGCCACCTTTGCGGTATTGACCAGCACCTATGACTCACCGGATGCAGCCCGCTGGATTTCGGAAATGTGGGCTTACACGCAGCAGTGCTATCCGGGGATGGAATGGCTGGAAACGGCTGAAACCCAGGATGACCCCACCATCGCTTACAACCAATCGGCGGTGCTGCTCAGTGATTATGGCAGCGATCTGACGGCCATCATCAGTCTGCCGGTGACGGCAACGCCGAATACGTCGGAGGCAGTTACCAAGGCCGGAAAATGCGGATCAGTGGCCGTGGCGGGTCTGGCGACACCGAATGCTATGAAACCCTACATCAACAGCGGCTGTGTGCAGAACGCCGTGCTGTGGGAGCCGGTTGACCTTGGTTATGCAGCGGTCTATGTGATGCGTGCGGCGGCAGATGGGTCCTTGCAGCCGGGGTCCAGCACGGTGGATGCCGGTCGTCTGGGTGCGCTGCCTGTCGTGAATGGCAGCGAAATCCTGCTTGGCGCACCGCTCATCTTCAGTGCGCAGAACATCAACGACTTTGATTTCTAGGCTGGAACGCGCCCTGAGAGTCGGCGCGGCAGGTCGTGAAAAGGGGTAAGGGGCGATTTACGCCCCTCGGTTTGATCAATCGCCGACGTAAGCGACGACGTCAATTTCGACCAACATGTTATTCAGTTCGCTGCCGACCGTCGTCCGCACCGGTTTGGGATCATTAAAGTAGGTGGCATAGACTTTGTTGAACCGGTCGAACAGGCTGAGTTCACTGAGATGTACCGTCGTTTTGACGACATGGTCCATCGTGGCTCCACCGGCTTCCAGGATGTAACGGATGTTGTCGAGCACCTGGGCGGTC
>JAIOHO010000094.1 GCA_019912905.1 Anaerolineae bacterium | reverse complement strand
GGCGATACGTTCGCCTTCCGCAGCCTGATTGCTCTGCACCTCGGCAATACCGTTGCGCACGACTGTCAGAGTCTTGATCAGGTGCTGCTCCAGACGTGACAATTCTTCCAGCACATAATTATCGGCTTCGGCGACAATATTCTCAGCTTCCTGGCGCGCCTGCTCGATGATGTTCGCTGCGCGGTTGTGCGCCGCCTGCACCGAAACTTCCTGATCGAGCATGTCTTCGCTCTTCTTGCGGGCCAACTGAACCACTCGGGCCGCTTCTTCATTGGCCTGCGCCATGACCCGATCGCGAGTCGCCAGAATCCGCGAGGCTTTTTCGATCTCCTCGGGGACGGAGATGCGCATCTGATCAATGATTTCCAGCGCGCGTTCCTCGTCGATCATCGTAAATTTGCTGAAGGGGATGTGCCGCCCTTCATCAATCAGGTCTTCAAGACGATCTACCAGGTGCTGAATATCCATAGGTAACCTTTCCCCTCCAATTAGTCCCGAATGCTGGTCATATACCCCGGGCTAGTTTTTGTTCTGTGCAGCTCGGCAAAACGAGTCACCAGCGCATCGGCAACAAACGGCGGCACCATACTGGTTATATCACCCCCCAGTTCCGCAATTTCACGAATCGTGCTGGAACTGATATGGATGTGCCGTTCGTCGGCCATGACCGCGACAGTTTCAATATGCGGCGCCAGTTTCCGATTCGCCAGTCCCATTCTGAATTCTAGCTCAAAATCGGAAAATACGCGCAACCCCCGAACAATCGCCATCGCGCCAACCTCTTTAGCAAAGTTTACCGTCAAACCGGAATATGGCGCAACCCGGATATTAGTATCATCTTTAAAGGCCTCCGCCGCCAATGCAACGCGCTCATCGGCATCAAACAGCAGCCGCTTCTTGGGCATATCGTAGACCCCGACCACGACCTCGTCGAAGATCCGAGCCGTTCGACGGGCAATATCGATATGCCCATTGTGAATGGGGTCCAGTGACGCAGGATACACCGCAATTCGTAACATTCAGTCGCTCCCATTGCATTGGTTGGCCTATGCTAAACCGGTTCCAGCCCGCCGTCAACTCACGTCGCTGCGTGCATCCTGCACCATTTGCACGCGTTGGGCCAGCAGCCGGTGCTCGTCATGGCTCAGGTCCGGGTCTTCAGCATAGATCGTCCGCGCCTCCCGCTGGGCCAGTTCAGCCAGCGCTGGAGTCATATGCTCGGCCAACCGTTCAAGCGCCCGGAAGCGCCCGCCGCCGAAATCACCGCTCTGGCGTGTGCCCAGCAGGTCGCCCGGCCCGCGCAGCTTCCAGTCAATTTCAGCCAGTTGGAAGCCGTCAGTAATCGCTTCCATGGCTTGCAGGCGCTCGTGTGCTTCGATGGTGTTGTTGTCGGGAATCAGCAGACAGTAAGACACGTGCGATCCACGCCCGACACGGCCCCGGAACTGATGCAGCTGCGCCAGCCCAAACCGGTTCGCGCCCTCGATGACGATGACACTGGCATTGGGCACATCCACGCCGACCTCGGCAACAGAAGTCGTCACCAGCACATCATAATCACCGCGGCCAAAGGCGCTCATGACGTCATCCTTTTCAGCCGGTTTCATACGGCCATGCAGCAGGCCCACTTTGTAGCGGAAAAAAACCTTCGACAACTCCTTGTAGGCTTCCAGGGCAGACCGCGCGTCGATCTTTTCCGACTCGTCAACCAGCGGGTGAACCACAAATGCCTGCCGCCCCTGCTCGATCTGCGATTCGACGAAACTGAACACCCGTTCGCGGGCCACCGGCTCGACCACGCGAGTCTGTACCGGCTTGCGTCCCGGCGGCATCTCATCTAAGAGGGTCAGGTCGAGGTCCGCATGCAGAGTGAGTGCCAGCGTGCGCGGAATCGGCGTGGCAGTCATGACCAGCAGATGCGGGTTTTTACCCTTGCCGCGCAGCGCGCCCCGCTGTTCGACTCCAAAGCGATGCTGTTCATCAATAATTGCCAGTGCCATGTCGTGGAATTCGACCCCTTCCTGAATCAGAGCGTGAGTGCCGATAATCACGTCTACCGAGCCATTGGCGACATTGGTCCGAACTGCTTCTCGATCCGCCGCGCTCAATGCCCCGGTCAGGAGTGCCACGACCGGCTGGCGCTCACCCGGCATCTTCGCCAGGGCATCGCCGATATTGCGGTAGTGCTGCTCGGCCAGGATGCTGGTCGGGGCCATGATCGCAGCCTGATGTCCATTGGCGACGGCCAGGGCCAGCGCCGCCGTTGCCACTGCGGTCTTGCCAGAGCCAACATCTCCCTGGAGCAACCGGTTCATGGGGATCGTCTGGCGCACATCCTGGCGCACGTCGGCGATCGCGCGCTGCTGCGCACCGGTCAGCTCATACGGGTAAACCGCCGCCAGGAAGGAATCCAGCCAGGCGTCATCGACTTCCAGCGAATCGGCTGGCACCCGCTGCCAGTCGCGCCGGTTGCCCAGCACCGCCAGTTGCAGCAGCAGCAGTTCATCGAAGATCAGCCGATTACGCGCATGTCCCAGATGATCCTGTCCTTTGGGGAAATGGATCTGCTGAATCGCCCAGCCCAGGTCTGCAAGTTCCGCGCGTTCGAGCGTGGCCTCAGGGACGTAATCCGGCAGGCGTTCCGCCCAGTAATCGACCGTGCGCTGCATCAGGCGGCGCAGGCCGCGTGCCTTCAGACCCTCGGTCAGCGGGTAAACCGGTACGATCCCGATCGTATGCAGGTTATCGGTATCCAGGTGCTCCCATTCGGGGTTTTTCATTTCGAGGCGGTTGCGGAAGATTGCGGTCTCGCCGCTGAGGACAATCTGCTGCTGCGGCTTGATGATGCGGCTCAGGAAATGCTGGCCGAAAAAAGTCACCTCCATCAGCCCGGTGCCATCATCCACAACCACGTGAAAATCCCGGCGGGACTGGACCGTCCGCACATCCGTTTTGCGGACAGTGCCGATGATGGTCGATACGGTGTTTGGCTGAAGCTGGGCGATGGTGTCCAGCCGGGTGTAATCGTCGTAGCGGCGCGGCAGGAAATAAAGCAGATCGTCGATGGTATTCACGCCCAGGCGGTTGAACGACTCGGTCATACGTTCGCCCACCCCCTTGACCACCGTTACCGGCTTGCGCAGGCCGCGGATGGTATCGAGGGCCTCATTCGCATCCACCTGGGGACGGGGGCGGCGCGGCGGACGAGCCAGATGCGGCTGGGATGGAACGTCCATCTGAAGCGCCCGCGAACCGGACGGGCCAGCAAATTCCTCATCGCGGGCGAACCCATCGGCCTCGCGTTTTGACTCGCGCTGTGGTGGGCGGTTCGTCTGGCGAGCTTGCTCCTGCGGCTTCCGGCGGTCTTCCCGGCGGTCGGCAGGCGCGTTGCTGCGTTTCGCTTCTGCCGGGCGCGGCTTTGGTTTTTCGGGTTCGACCCGCTCCGGCTGCGTTTCAGGGGGAGCCTTGACAGGCGCAGCGGGCGCACGCTCCGGGGCCTGGAATTCAGGCGGCGCGGGCGCACGTCCCATGATGCGATCCATCATGTACTGCACCTGTTTGTGCCGGTCGCTGCGGCTTTCCACTTGGGCATAACCTTGCAGCAGCTGCTGCAATTCATCCACCAGCAGATGATGTTCCGGTTTGCGCGCCTGGGCATGAGCCTCCTGAACCCAGTGATCGCTGAACTTTGCCAGGCCGCCAATCACAGCCGTGTCATTGCAACCCTGTTCGCGCTCCAGTTTGAGAATCTTGACCAGTGTTTCTAACGCGGATGGCACTAAGACAGCCTCCAGTCCTTCTTAACAGCTACAAATCCGAGGCTCTGAGGCCCAACATGACACCCCAGGGTTGGATTTAAGTTGAGTTCAAATGTTTGATCCGGCACAATATCGGCCACCTGCTCACGCATCCAGGCGACGCCTTCCCAGTTATTCGCGTGCAGCAGCGACAGGCGGTCCAGCGGAGCCATCGCGCGCATCTGCTCGATCAATTCTTCGCGGGCACGTTTTTCGGTGCGGACACGCGCCAGAATCACAATTTTACCATCTTCCACCGTCACGATCGGCTTGATTTGCAGCAGCGCACCGATTCCGGCGGCAGCCAGGTTGATCCGCCCGCTGCGCCTCAGGTTATCCAGCGAATTGATCATCGCCACCAGCCTGACATTAGCCCGCACCTGCGCAATCGCGGCCAGCACCTGGTCCACATCGCCTGTTTCGGCAGCTACCTCCGCGCCGATCAACACCTGATAGCCCAGGCTCATCGTCACGGTTCCACTGTCTACTAGGGTAACGCGCTCTGCCGGAA
>JAIOHO010000997.1 GCA_019912905.1 Anaerolineae bacterium | reverse complement strand
GTCAAAGGGAGTGGGCAGAGCCGGGAAAATACCGCTAATAGTCGCCATAGCCGATGATTTCTTTCTGGTGATTAATCAATGGAAGTGTGTGGGTCAAGCGCATCGCGCAGCGCATCGCCAATGAAGTTAATGCTCAGGACCGTCAGGGTGATTGCGACGCCTGCGGGCATCCACAACCACCAGCGATCACGCAGGTTGAGCATCGAGCTGGCATCGCCAACCATATTCCCCCAACTCGGTGTCGGGGCCTGCACACCGAGGCCGAGGTAGCTCAGACTGGTTTCGAGGAGGATGGTCGAAGAAAATGCAAAGGCCAGCGAAACCGTGAGATAGGGTACGACGTTGGGCAGGACGTGGGTCATGATAATGTGCCGGTTGCCACCGCCCACACTGCGCGATGCCAGCACAAAATCCATTTCTCGAATTTGAAGGACCTGACCACGCACAAAGCGGCACAAACCGGTCCAACCAAACAGTCCCAGGATAAGCATGGTGTTATAGATGTTTGCGCCGTAAACCGCGACAAAGCTCAGGATGATGATGAGCGCCGGCATGGAGGCAACAATTTCTACCACTCGCTGGATAGTGATGTCAACCCAGCTTCCGAAATACCCGGAGACTGCTCCCAGGGTTACTCCGATGAAGAAGCTGATGCTGACCGCTACCACACTCACCGTCAACGATGTTTGACCGCCGTACAGGAGGCGTGTGAAAATATCCCGCCCAAGGGCATCGGTCCCCATCACATGTGCGGCAGTGGGGGACTCGTAGCGGATGCGCGGGTCAAGTTTGCTGTAGCCTTCAGGTTTGAGGGCGGGCGCCAAGATCGCACTGGCGACGATTAAGGCCAGAACTGCCACACTGACGAGGCCCAGCCTGTGCCGCCGGAAACGTTTCCAGGTCATTTCGCTCAGCGACTGTGCTTCGATGCGTGGTTGACTGCGAAGTTGTGCGATTGGTTTGTCGCTCGCTGTGGCGGACATCATCCCCTCTCCTAATCCAACCGGACACGCGGATCGACCAGCGTGTAGGCGACGTCGGTGATGAGGATCGCGACCAGGGTGATCAGAGAACCCATCATGATCAGGCCCATCAACACGGGATAGTCGCGCCCAAAGGTGGCCCGCAGCGAGGCCTGTCCCATGCCCGGCCAATCGAAGATTTGCTCGATGATGACCGAACCGCTGATGAGCAGGGGCAGTCGTCCGCCGAGGGTCGTCAGCACCGGGATCAGTGCGTTTCGAAAGGCATGGCGGGCGATTACGGTGCGCCGACGCAGCCCTTTGGCGTGCCCGGTGGTGATATAAGGCTGGTGAATCACTTCCAGCATGGCGGTGCGGGTATACCGCATCAGACTCGGCGCGCCGCCTAATGCCAGGACCAGGGTTGGCAGCACCATATACCGGAGATGATCGCCCAGGGATGGTTCGATTCCGATGGTCTGATAGCCTGCCGGGGGCAGCCAGCCCAGTTGAATTGAGAAGATGTAGATCATCAGCAGCGCCAGGAAAAAGCCGGGCATACTGATGTAGAAAAAGGACAGGAAGGAGGCTGCGTAATCGAACCAACTGTACTGGCGCACCGCCTGGATGATTCCAAGCCCGACACCGACGATCGTGCTGAGGAAGAGCGCGATCAGGTTGATCTGAAGAGTGGGCCAGATGGCACGCCCGATAACCGCATTGACCGGCTCTGGATTGACAAAGCTGTCACCGAAGTCCCCGTGCAGGAGGTTGCCCAGCCACTCCACATACTGGATCGGCCAGGGTTTATTCAGCCCCAGACGTTCTTTCGCCGCGTCGATCATGTCCTGGGTAGCGCGACCCTGACCGACACCACCCCCGGCTTCTTCCAGCAGCAGGGGATTCAGCATGATGCTGACCGGATCGCCAGGCGCATTGAGATAGAGCGCGAAGTTGAGAAACGAAATGCCCAGCAGAACCGGAATCATCAACAGGAGACGCCGGATAATGTATTTCGCCATAACCGCTTATCCTGAACTCTCGGAAATGGGTGGTGCGCAGCAGGTGTGGTGAGGATTGCTCGTTCTGCTGCGCACCGGATGCGTGTTATCCTAGCCCTCGATGGACCATTCCGGCAAATTCCAGGTGATATTATCCAGACCGGTCGAAGGCACGAAGCCCTTCAAGCGGACATTCTTCTGGAAGGTCACCGGGGACTTGTGCAGGAAGATCCAGGGAAGGTCCATGTTGAGGATCGAGGACATTTCCTGATAGATCGGTGCGCGATCCTCGATGTTGACGTAGGTTGTGCCTTCGGCAGCCAGTTCGTCAAAGTGCTCGTTGCAGTAGCCATCCCAATTACCCCAGGTACTCTGGCACAGGAAATAGCCTGCCGCGACCGAGGGATCTGCGCCGAGCGAACCGCCGCCGATGCCGCCCATTTCGTAATCACCAGAGTTATAAATATCCAGGATGCTGCCGCCCGCCGTCGAGGTCAGTTCAACCTGAACACCGATTTCGGCCAGCGCGCCCTGGACATACAGTGCCAGCAGGTCGGTGTCGGGGTTGCCGGTCACATAACGGATGACATTGTTATCAAAGTCCCAGCCCGCCTCTTCGAACAGCGCGCGCGCTTTGTCAGGATTGAAGTCATAACCTTCCAGGTCGGTGGCGACGGCCCAATCCGGAGCGTAAATGCCCGAGTCGATCTGCGTGCTGTTACCTTCGGTCATGAAGTCGATGATGACATCCTGATCGAGCGCATAGGCGATGCCCTGGCGGACGCGGACATCCTGCATCATTTCCTGCCGCTGATTGATGTGCAGCCCCTGCACGCCCACGCCGGGCACGACGATCGATTCGATCTCGGCATTATTGGTGAAGCGTTCGCTCTGGCCGGGGTTGCCGTACACGTGCAGGTCCTGATCCCCGGTTTCCATACGATTCAGCGAGGCTTCCTGTTCACTCTGGAAGAAGATAATTTTGTCGAACGGAGGGGTAACGGGCCACCAGCCGTCTTTCCAGACGTCAAACTCCAGGTAATCATCGACCACGTACTGGTTAAACAGCAGCGGGCCGGAGGATACATTCGGATTATCCATGAACGGGTTATCCGGCAGTTCATCCACGGGCACGGAACCGAGTATATGTTCCGGCATCACGAAGATGTACGTATTGCGCAGGAAGACCCCATTGGGCTTATCCAGATGGAAGATGACCGTCTGGGCGTCCGGGGTTTCGATGCCCTCAATATGTTCGGCATCGCCGCTGGCATAGGCTTCGTAGCCGGTAATGCCCGAGGAGGCCACCAGATTCCCCATGCCGAAAGTGGCGCCAAAGTCCTGAATGGCCGGATTGGAGAGGAGTTCATAGCTGAACCTGACGTCGGCGGAGGTCAGTGGTTCACCGTCCGACCAGACTGCCGCCGCAGGCAGCTTAAACGTGAAGACGGTAGCGTCGTCGCTTGCTTCGACACTCTCGGCCAGGTGCAGCTTCATATTGCTTTGGGAATCATAGAACATGAGGCCGGGGAACAGCCAGGGGAACGTGTGCCACTGTGACCCGGTACCGACAAACCACAGCGGGTTATAGTGGGTTCCCTTGCCGGTGGACGTGTTCATGCGGATGATGACAGGCTCGTCTTGAGCCAGCGCGATAAATGGAATTAGCACAATACTCAGCAAGATGAGTAAGCTAATCCAACGGCTAACTTTCATCATGACTCCTCCTTATAATGACTCTCATGTTGTGGTGTGAAAATGTGGACCTGCTCGGTGCAGCAGTGTTGAATCAGGTAGGATGGTACTATAACTATACCAGTTTGCCAAATTTTGCTTCCTGCCGGTTTCAGGTATCCGCTTGCCAGCGAATCACGCCCATGTGATAGCGCTGATGTGCAGGCACCGCCGCCGCATAATAGGCCGTGACCACAGTCCCATCGTCTAGCTGCACGCTGGCAGGGTAGCCGCAGTCGACTTTCTGGCTGTCGAGGTGAACCAGCACGCGCGGAATGCTCCAGGTTTGCCCCTGATCGTCGCTGATGCGTGCAGCCACACCATACAGTCCCGGATTGCGCAGGCCGTAAACCAGCAGGATGCGGCTATCGGCCAGTTCAAGCAGGTGTGCCGGGTGCTGCCCCGCCAGCGACGCGACCGCACCAGGGGACCAGCATTCACCGAGGTCATCGCTGTTAAATATTTCGAGATGATGATCGTCCCAGGTGCGGGCTGCGGCCAGCAGTCGCCCGCTCCGCAGCGCCAGCAGATTGGTTTCGTTGTAATTCTGCGACCCAATCACACTACGATGTCCCCAGGTGTGACCATCGTCGATGCTGTGATAAAGATGCGCCGAGATGTGATCGGCGTTGTCCCCGTCGCGCCCGTACAGCGATACGGCCAGTGCCTGACCCGGCAGACGGACAATATCACCAAAAGGCACCGGCAGTTTCGTCAATCCATCGAGCAGATGGATCTCGCCCGCTCGTTCCCAGGTGCGGCCACCGTCGGTGGATCGGCAGACCCAGGTGGGCAGGATTTCGGAGTCGGCGAAATAGACTTTTGCCGGTTCATCCCTGGGAGGGCGGTTGGTCCACCCGGATGCCAGGACGATCAGTGATCCATCATGCGCCAGACCCGCAGCAACATTCATCCGGTTGGTGGTCGGCGCGTGGGGCGCGGGGGTGCCGCGCAACTGCCAGGTGCGCCCGCCATCTTCACTGGCCCAACACTCGACGTCTCCCTGCCAACCACCATGAGTTGGCTGGTTGAAAATGGTGGCGATGATGCTGCCATCGGGCATCAGGGTCAGATTAGGCCAGGCGCACACATTGTCAATTGCGATATACCGTTCCATAAAGTCTCCTATTCGATCCAGCGGTCATAGCGCTGCTTGCAGGCTTCATAATCCGCTTCGCTGAAGCCCTGGTACGGGGACAGCAGGCGAAGCGGCATCGAGTCGAGACCCGAAAGGCGCGCGAGGATTTTGTCATAAGCTCCGTCGATCCGGCGCTGGGCGAGCAGCGGCCCCAGGACCGTGCGCGTAAAGCTGCGCAGCTCATGCTGCGTTTCGAAGAGGTGGGATACGTCACGGTCACGACCTGATGTGTAAAGGGCATGCATTTTATCCGGCAGCGCCAGGCTGATGGAGGGCAGCAGCGCACATTCGCCGACCATCGCACCATGCGCATAGTTCATCTCTCCGAGGAAGTGCTGGAGTTCGGGCACCCTCTGGATCAGGTCGATGAGCGAATTCGGGTCAACCGCTGTGTTTTTGGTTGCGACCAGATTGGGCACATGATCGACCAGCATGCGGTAATCCGCAGCTGTCAGGAAACGCGGCGCAGACATCAGGTTGTAATGCAGGAAGTCGCAGTCGGGGAACGTGGTGCAGATTTCTCGAAAATAGGCCAGCAGTTCGAAATCATTCAGGGTGCGCCAGGCGGGAAGTGAAATCTGAAAGGCCCGGAAGCCCATGTCATAGGCGATACGGAGGCGCTCAATGACCTGGCTGGTTGACATGCCCATGATCCCAACTTGGGTACGGATGGCGGTATCCTGGGTGGCTTCGCGGAAGAGGGCGACCACATCCCGGAAACGGGGAGTATCGACCGCATATCCTTCGCCGGCTGTACCAAAAATGTAAAGATGGTGGATTCCCAGGTTTGTCAGGTGCCCGATTTCCTGGCGAAAGACTGTTTCAATCAGTTGTTCATGCTCGTCCCAGGGTACGACACAGGTTGCCAGAATCGTCGATGGATGACGCGGTGGCATGAGCGCTGCTTTCTGCTGAAAATTGCCCGTTTCAAGTGCGGTAGGTATAATGGTCCTATAAGTATACCAGCTTGCCACGTTAGGACAAAAAATGATCGAATTGACACAGGCGAACCAGGTAGTTGAGGCAGAACATGGGGTCATTTTTGCAATGCCCGATGATTTCTTTGGATACTGCGGCTGGCCGACGGCCGCCCGTATGCCTGATGGTACGCTGGTGGCGGCAGCGTCGGGGCTGCGAAACGGACATGTGTGCCCATTTGGGCGGACAATCATGAGTTTCAGTGAGGACGATGGGAAGACGTGGACGAGTCCGCGCGTGATTAACGACAGCTCACTGGATGATCGGGATGCCGGACTGCTGCCGTTAGGTGGGGAGCGTCTGCTGGTGTCGTGGTTCACCAGTGACATCCGCACGCATTCCGGTGCGACTTACGAACAGATGCCCGATCAGGAACGAGTCGAGCGCTGGCGGGCGGCCTTCGCCCGCTATACCGATGCGGCAGTGGAACGCTGCGTGGGATCATGGGTGCGTTCCAGTGAAG
>JAIOHO010000996.1 GCA_019912905.1 Anaerolineae bacterium | reverse complement strand
GTTGGAGAAGTTCGACCCCACACCCGACAGCACACGCGACACCGGCACAATCGATTGGTCGAACCTGCCGGACCGTCTGCATTTTATCCTCGACCTGTTCCGTTGTTATCACGAAGCGTCGAATCTCTTCGAGCCGCCGTTTACCACCGAGCAGGTGACGACCCTGAAGGCGGGACGCCTGCCGGACGGGCGACTGTAATCCCCGACGAGCTGTTCGGTTCACACGCGCCTTGACGCATTCTTCCGCCTGCTCTCTTTCCTCCAGACCCTGATTTCAGGCAGCCAATACGCGATTGATCCCGCGATTCTGGGGATGATTCTGCGGCGATGTCGGTATCGCAGTTGAACAAGCTCCATTACAAAACCGGCGTTGACTGATCAGTCCCCCTGCTGCCCGGATAGGACTACGCTCATAAACGTGTTTTTGCGACTTTCTTGCGTTCCGAATGAATAGAGCCATATACTGAAAATACGTCTCAGGGAGAAAAAAGATGTTCAAACTTATTTTGCATCACACCTATGAGATATTGGGCGAAGCGTTTGATCTTTCGGGCTATGGTAATCATGGCTTCCGCACGAGCGTGCCGTTCCAGCCGAACGGGATGTCCGCGAACAGCGGTACGCTCACTTTCAGCGGCGGCCCCAGCCGGGTTCAGGTGATAGACAAACCGGTCTGGGGGGAGCTGGCGGCCCTCAAAATTGAAGCCCTCGTTTTCCTGGATAATCTCGGTCAGCGTCGCAATCTGGTTGAGGGCGACAGTTCGTTCGCGTTCTTTATCCACCCCGATGGCGTCCTGTGGGGAACCTATCTGGGCCTCGCGGGTACGTCCACCACCCCCGCGTGGGTCGGCGCAAACAGTGATGTCGCCACCAGCCCAGATGGAATCAAGCGGACGGTGCCCCTGAACAAGTGGACAAAATTAACGTACCTCCATGACGGCATCGCAACTATCCGCCTGTATATCGACGGGCAGTTGGTCGCCATCAACAGCACCCTGCGCTCCGGCATCCGTCCGGTCGGCGGAACGGGCGTCCATATCGGTCACTGGCCTGGCGATGATCGTTATACCTTCAGCGGCAGGATCGACGAAGTCAAGATCTGGAAATATGATCCGGATGTACCCGATCGCGAATTTTTCTGCCGCCTTCAGGACGCGCGCCAGATCGACTGCTGGGGTCGGCTGTTCAAACAACTCGCCGATCTGCTGGCTGACCGTGAGCAGGGCCAGCGTTATGGCGCCTTTTTCGCCTGTCTGTGGCGCGCCCAGACGGACTTCCTGCGGGCCATTCGCAGTAAGGGGGAGGAGGTGATTCAGGAACTGGAGAAGCGCGGCCTGGCTTACATCGAGATATGGTGCAGTGACGACCTGGGCGGCCAGGCGATGCAGAATTACCTGACCGATTGGCTCAAGTGGGTCGAGAGCGTGGCACCCGGCGCACTGGCGAATTATCAGAAGGAAATTCAGGGCTGCATTCAAGAGTTTAAGATGGAGAAGGTCATGATCACGCTGGGCAAAGAAATCGCGCAGTGTGACCCCAGTTTTGCCGCTCTGATTCAGGGTATGGCGAATCAGGTGGGGGGTGGTCAGCTTCCTCCGCCACAAATCCAGGTGACGAGCGTCACTCCCACCCAGCTTACCGCGGGGACCGCAGGCACGTTGACCATAAAGGGCGCGAATTTTACGGCTGCCACGTCGGTCGAACTCCAGGGCGTGCCCGGCAAACTCGTGACCACCCTGGTGAGTGCTTCCGAACTGCGGGCGACCGTCCCGGCATCGGTTCAGGCTGGGCAGTATCCCATCCATATCAGCGATCCGGCAGCAGGCGACAACAGTGCTTTTACACTCACGGTTGTCCAGGCATCACCTTCGTCCCTCATCGACGCAATTATCAAAGCCATCCTGGCCCTGATCAAGAGCATCTTCGGGCGACGCTCGTAGGTTGCCTGCAATTCTGAGGAGGAACAACACTCATGGCACTGACAGCGCAAGATAAAGCCAAGATTATCCAGGCCTACGAGCCGATTCTGTATTTCCACCCGGACGAGAAATTTGTGCCGGTCAACCCGCGCACGTACATCGAATCGTCGATGCTCTGGCCGATCCAGCCAGTCGGCGAAAAGCTGCATGAAAAGGACAGTTGGGGCGAATTCGCAGTGCATCCC
>JAIOHO010000995.1 GCA_019912905.1 Anaerolineae bacterium | reverse complement strand
CCGCAATACGCAGTTGTTCTTACAGCATGAAACCGACATCACCCGCGTCGTCGATCCCTGGGGCGGCTCTTTCTACGTCGAAAGCCTGACCCACGAACTGATGAAACGCGCCTGGGGCCACATTCAGGAGGTCGAAGCACTGGGGGGCATGGCGAAAGCGCTGGAAACCGGTCTGCCGAAAATGCGCATCGAAGAAGCAGCAGCCCGGCGGCAGGCGTCCATCGATTCGGGTCAGGAAACCATCGTCGGGGTCAACCGGTATCGGCTGGATCACGAAACACCGCTGGACATTCTGGAAGTGGACAACGCCGCCGTGCGCAGCATTCAGGTCGAAAGGCTGAAGCAGCTGAGGGCGCAGCGCGATTCACAGGCGGTCGAAAGTGCCCTCACAGCCCTGACTCACTGCGCCCAAAGCGGCAGCGGCAATCTGCTCGAACAGGCGGTCATCGCCGCCCGTGCCCGCGCCACACTCGGCGAGATTTCCGGGGCGCTGGAAGCAGCCTGGGGCCGCCATCAGGCGCACACCCGGTCCATTGCCGGGGTCTACAGCGCCGAGTTTGGGCCACATGAATCGATTGCCGAGGTGCGCGCCCTGTGTGAGGCCTTCGCCCAGCACGAGGGCCGCCGTCCGCGCATCCTGGTCGCCAAGATCGGGCAGGACGGTCACGACCGGGGCGCGAAAGTCATCGCTACCGCCTTTGCCGATCTCGGCTTCGACGTGGACATCGGCCCGCTGTTCCAGACGCCGGATGAGGTCGCGCGCCAGGCCATCGAAAATGACGTGCATGTCGTCGGGATCAGTTCGCTGGCTGGCAGCCATAAGACCCTTCTGCCGCAGTTGACAGACGAACTGGCACAGCAGGGACGCGACGACATCATGATCGTCATCGGCGGCGTCATCCCCGCCCAGGATTACGACTTCCTGTTCGCGCGCGGCGCTACCGCGATCTTTGGCCCCGGCACGGTCATCCCGGAAGCGGCCCGTAAGATTCTGCTGGCGCTGAATGAACAGTTGACCGAGGATTATGCCTGATCGCCCGCAGTGGACCCCGCCTGAGGCCGACCCAGACCCCTCACCGCAGACTGATCAGGCTGCCAGTCCACGTCGTCCAGTCCGGCGTCCATTGTCCATCGATGAGTATGTTCAGGGCGTTCGTGCCGGAGATCGGGCGGTGCTGGCCCGCGCCATCACGCTCATCGAAAGCAATGCGCCTTCGCATTTCGAGACCGCCCAGGAAGTGCTGCGGCTGCTGCTGCCGTGGACCGGCCAATCGATCCGTGTAGGCGTCACCGGGGTTCCGGGCGCGGGCAAAAGCACGCTGATCGAAACACTTGGCATAAATCTGGTGGACCACAGTCATCGGGTAGCAGTGCTGGCAATCGACCCGACCAGTACGGTCACCGGAGGCAGCATCCTGGGCGACAAGACGCGCATGGAGCAGCTTTCCCGACACCCTGCCGCTTTCATTCGCCCCTCACCCACTGGCGGAGTCCTGGGCGGCGTCGCCCGCAAAACGCGCGAAACCATGCTGATCTGTGAAGCGGCGGGATTCGACGTGATTCTGATTGAAACCGTCGGCACCGGCCAGAACGAGATTACTGTGCGCTCAATGGTTGATTTCTTTATGCTCGTGCTGATCACTGGTGCAGGCGATGAATTACAGGGTATCAAAAAAGGCGTGATGGAAATTGCAGATGCCATCGTGATTAACAAGGCCGATGGCGACAACCAGATCAAAGCCCAGGCCGCCCGCACCGAGTACAATCGCGCCCTGCATTATCTCGCCCCGGCGACCAGCGGCTGGCAAACCCGAGCCTACACTGCCTCGGCACTCACCGGAGATGGCATCCCTGAAATCTGGGACGTGATTCGGCAGTTCCACGCCACGACGACGGCATCCGGTGTATTCAGTGCGTGCCGTCGCCAGCAGACTCGCAGTTGGCTGCGTGCCGTGATTGACGAACAATTGCAGCATTACTTCTACGATCATCCAACGGTTAAAGCAACCCTGCCCCAGGTGGAAGATGCCGTGATGAACAGCGATTTGCCGGTGATGGTGGCTGCCCAGCAGTTGCTGGAACTTATGCAGAAATAGGGCTTGATCGCAGCCCATCAAGGGCAGTTTACCATTCCGACTATGCGATACATCCTGCCTGAAAGCCGACTTTGAACCCGAAAAGGATCCCTCATGAGCACCATACTGATCACCGGAGCCAGCGGATTAATCGGGCGTGCCCTGGCCGCACGACTTGCGGAACATCATGCGGTGGTCTGCATAAGTCGCCACGATCCTGAATTGAACCTGCCCTGGATACGCGGTGACTTTTCAGCTTTTGAAGATCTGCGCAAACTCGACAGCTATGAAATAGACGCGGTGATTCACCTCGCAGCGGTCACGGGTGGCTGCCTGGAGCGCGATGGCATTCTCGTGAATGTCGAAGGTACACGCTGCCTGATGCGCTACCTGATGGATCGGGGCTGCCAGAAGTTTGTCATGGCGAGTTCAATTGCCGCTGTTGGCTTACAGAGTACGCAGTTTCTTCCCCTGCAATTACCGATACCGGATGAGCATCCCTGCCTGGATCGGGACGGTTACGGATTTTCAAAATACCTGATGGAGGAAATCACGCGTTACTATCAGCGTCAGGACGAAACGCTGGATGTCATCAACCTGCGCCTGTCCGGGGCATCTGCTGATGATCGTCTCGCGCCGCCAGCCGCGATGCAACCGCTGCGCCCCTGGAGTTTGGCGGGCATCACCCAGATGAACCTGACCAATGCGCTGGAGGTGTTCACCCGCGCAGTCGAAGCCCCCTACAAACCAGGCATGCGCGTCATCAACGCCACAGCCCGCAATGCCTGGGTTGCAAATCCAATGGCCGACATCCTAAAAAACTGGTGGGGAGAACATGTCGATGTCCGCTACTTTGAGCAGCCCGGTCACGAATATGCGTCTGCCTTTGATGTCACCCGGCTGCGAGATGAACTCGGCCTGGTCATTGAGCAGACGTAATCCGCGTTTCCAGTGGGTCGGCTGAATTATTCGTAGGCCAGCGCTTCGCGCACGCTGATCTGCGAGGCGCGCTGCGCCGGCATCAGGCTGGCGGCAGCCGAGATTGCGATGATAATCCCGAACCAGATCAGCGGCCCTTCCAGTGTCGGCGTATAGGGCAGCGGACGATTCGACAGCACTTCGCCCAGGATATTGCCAAATCCCATACTGCCTGGCATGCTGAAGGGCAGCGCAATGATCGCACTCAGGATGCCGATGATAATCCCTTCGATGATGAACAAGCGGCGAACCGATGCGGTCGAAGCCCCAACCGCACGCATCACCCCGATCTCGCGGGTGCGTTCCAGCACATTCAGGCTCATCGTCCCGGCCAGACCCAACCCGCCAACGGCGGCCACAATGATCGCCATGCCGATCAGCACGTTGATCAAAATGTTGAAGCCGCCGAAAGTGTCATCAATTAACTCGGCCCGCGTGGTCGAACGCAGCACGCTGATATTGCGCAGGTCGAAGAATTCGAGCAGGCTGGCGGACACCGCCGCCTGAAAATCGCCGCTGTGACTCGCCGTCTGCACCAGCAGCAGGGAAGTTTGATCAGGGCGCTGCATGAAATGCCCAACGTCATCGTAAGCCGCATAGACGACAGTACTCGATGCCACGTTCGAAGAAATCAGCACTCCGATGACGTGCCAGTCGTCTTTGTCGCCATTGAGTTCCAGCGTGATCGTATCGCCGACCTGAATATCGGGTTCATCCTCCAGCAAGCCAGTGGTGACAACCAGGTCATTCTGACCGACTCGTTCGGGAGCATCCAGCCATTGGCCCTTGTCCAGCGGCGGATCGATGAACATCGAATTGTACGGCAGGCCGTAAAGCGCAAAAGTCGCGCTCTTGCCTCCACCGGGACGGACACGCTGGACGGAAGTCTGGACCCAGCCCTCTGCCGCAGCCACACCGGGAATCTGCTCAATCCGCCGTTCGAGTCCCGTCCGGTCATACAGGCCGCTGAGGAAAATCTCGACGTCGAAATCCGACATGCGCAGCCGGTCATTGACGTCGGTAATCAGTGCCGTGCGCACATTCATGATACTCATGAACAGCGTCCCGGCAGCGGTCAGGGTGATGAGCGTCATTGCCAGTCGGATTTTGCGACGGAAGGTATTCCGCAGCGAAATGAGCGTGGGACGGGAAATTCCACGGATTTGCGCCAGCAGCACGTCGATAATCCCGGTCTGGCTCTGGACGACATAATCGCTGATAGCGGCGGCGGCGGTCATCTGCGTCCCATTCCAGATGGGAACCAGTGCGGAGATCATCGGTGACAGAATGGCGACAGCCACTTGCAGCAGGAAGACATCCGTGGGCAGGTGGAAGTTCGTAATGTCGAAGTTCAGGAACTTCGACACGACTGAAAACAGGAGAAAGTGGGCCAGCGCCATGCCCGATGGCACCGCGATTACCAGGGCCACCAGACCTAAGAACACGACCATGACCATGTAGATACCGACGATTTGTCCACGTGACGCGCCGATCACCTTCATGATGCCGATCTGCCGCTTCTGCTGGGTCAACAGGCCGGAAATGGTATTCACCACCAGGAACCCGCTCAAAAACAGCGATCCTAACCCAACGATAATCAGGATAGCCGCAATCCCCTCCATGATGTCGGAGGCCCAATGCTTGTGGGAATCGCGCACGGTGACCGAGCCGACGCGCGTCCCCTGGCGCTGAAGCTCGTGCTGTAGATCATTGGCGATCGTCGTCAGCGCATCCAGGACGGGCAGGGAGCTACTGTCCAGATAGGCCTGGTCGATAGTGACCTGAATCTGGTTGAAGCTGGCTGAAAGCTCCAGTCGTTTTAATG
>JAIOHO010000994.1 GCA_019912905.1 Anaerolineae bacterium | reverse complement strand
GATTCGGCCTGGGCCTGCCGATTGCCCGGCGCATCATCGAATATCACGGCGGCCACATTAGCGTCGAGAGCGAGCCAGGCGTCGGCAGCACATTCACGGTGGTTTTACCGCTCAACCAGCCCCTGGCTTAGGCGTCGGCCTGCTCCATCTCCAGGCCATAGGTGGCTGCGCCCATCAGCGCCGCTTTGGGGTTCAGGATCACCTTCACCGGCATCCGCCCCAGCAGATTGGCAAAGCGGCCCTTACGCAGGAAGGCGTGCATAAACTGGCCCTGCTGGAGCGCGGGCAGAATGCGCGGGGGGATGCCGCCGCCCAGGTAAATCCCGCCCGTTGCCAGCACCTTGAGTGCCACATTGCCGGCTTCAGCCCCCAGGATCGAAATAAACGTCTCCAGCGTGGCGCTGCACAGGGGTTCGTTCTTTTCCAACGCGGTCTGCACAATGATGGGTGTGGTATCTTCAGCGCTGGCGAACCGCTCGGCCAGCCAATCGGGTTCCGGCGCATGGCCTGTGTCTTTCAAAAAGGTGTAAATGTTGCCGATGCCGATGCCGGAGCAGACGGTCTCGTAACTGACATGTCCTTTGCGGCTCAGCCAGTAGCGCAGCAGTTCGATTTCGCGCTCATTCGAGGGGCCAAAGTCCGTATGCCCGCCTTCTGAGGGCTGCGCACAGTAGCGGCTGCCATCCCAGACCACGTAACCTTCCCCTAATCCGGTGCCGGGTGCGATGACCCCAATCGCGCCGTGAGGTTCCGGCCTTCCCTCATTGAGCATGTACAGGTCTTCGGCTTCCAGGCGAGGTACAGCCGTGCCGATCGATTCCAGATCGTTGAGCAGGTGAACCTCGTCCAACCCGAGCGTATCGCGCAGGTGCGTTTCGTCCATCTCCCAGGGCAGGTTCGTCGTTTTTACGTGGCCGTTGACGATGGGTCCGGCCACACCGAAACAGGCATAGCGGACCTTATAATCGGTATGCGCCAGGAACGCGCGCGCGATCGTTTCCAGGTCGGGATAGTCGTCACTGGGGAACGTCGCCTCGACCAGGGGTTTGCGCGGCCCTCCCTCGGCGGCATAGATAGCCAGGTTTGTTTTGGTTCCGCCAATATCACCGGCGAGCAGCATAGGATGATCCTTCCTGTATCCCAGGTCCATGTGCCGACGATTGTACCCAAAAATGACTGGAGAATCCTGCCTGCCTGCAAGACCGTCAGGCGGGATACAGGCTATCGGTTGAACAGCGCGGCTGCCGGGTGTTCGCTGCCGGATTCCAGGACTTCGGTGGTCACCTGATCGCGCTGTCGATAAATCCGGTAAGCCTTCGCGCCCGCGCGCGACGTGATGACCCGGCAGGTGTCGTCCACAATTTCGAGGGCGCAGCAGTCGTCACAGCCGATGCCGACTTCACTGAAGCGGCGCATAAACTGCTGGAACTTCGGCAGGCGGTTTTCGCCATCGACGTGCGGGCAGTACAGCCCGCCGACCAGCCCCAGGCCGCGCACGCGGATATAATTCCAGGCAGCACCCTCTTTCGCGGCGAAGGCCCGCGAGTCGCTGTGACCCCCGGCGAACCAGCAGATCGCCCCGGCGCTGACGCCCGACAGCACGGTGCCGCGCTCATAGGCCCGGCGCAGCAGTGCATCAACGCCCAGCCGCCGCCACAATTTCATCATGCGCAGGGTGTTGCCGCCGCCGACGTAAATCAGGTCCGCCGCCTCGATTTTGGCCGCAATCTCGCCCGGAGAGGGACGATGGTTCAACAAAAAGAGTACGTCCGTCGGGCAGCCCAGGGCCTCGCCATACTGCGGGCGGAAGCTCAACTCATAATAATCCGCTGCATCCCCGCTGGCGGTGGGGATAAACAAGGCTGTGGGGGCGGCCTTGCCGGTCAATTCGACGATGCGGGTGTCGATCGCGCGGGTTTCCCCGGCGCGCAGTTCACCGCCGCCGATGGCGACAATCTTACCCATGCGTCCCTCCTGATGCGCTGGTTAGGTCATGGCTGACCAGTGTATCCTCAGGCGGGGTTCGGATGCCACAAACTGGCGGGCTGATTCAGAGCAATTTATTGGTCTGTGGATGTTCTTCGTCAGAGAATAGACCTCCTCCGCCTCGCAGACTCAGGGGAGGGTTCGTAAATCAAAAAGCCTCTCCCAAAATTCGGGGAAGAGGCTTTCCATCTGATTATAGCAGGGCTATAAATTCATCAACCGTCATTTCGTTTGTTTGATGATGGCCCGCAATGTGCCCCGGTCTAGGATTTTGTGGTTGGGTACGGCGGTCTGAGCGAATGGATCATCCCGTCGCATGACGATATGAGAACTTTCTTGTCGTCTTACGTAGAAGCCTGCTTTTTCAAGTGCGCGTACACATTCGCGGCCAGAAATGGACGGCCATCGCGTCATACCACCACTAACTCAGTGGGAGAGGGATATTCTTCTGGCACGGGTAATCCATCCTCTTCGAGTACCTCAATGTAGAGGCGGATCGCTTCCTTGATGTTGGCAAGTGCTTCATCACGGGTCTCACCCTGGCTAATGCACCGGGCAAGCTGGGCACTTCCGCAATCCAAAAACCATCCTCACCGGGATAGAGTAAAACGTTGCGCATCGCGGCACAGTCTCCCTTTCTACGCCAAGTATCAATCAAACGTGTGCCCAAGTCATGAGCACACGTTTGTAGCCTCAGCAGGCTGCTTTTATTTCGTGTAAGGGCATCTATTCGGGTCCGATTGCCCAGCTTGATTGTCACGCGGTCCGGGCACTGCGTCCCAACAAGGCCCACACATAGCCCTGGCCCGGCGCGAAGGCATAGGCCAGCAGAAACAGGACGGTCATCGTCAGGACAATGGCAGCGCTGGCGGCAATGCGCCCGTGCCAGGCGATATACATGCCGGTGATGCTGCTGAACACGGCGATGGCCGCGGAGACGGCCATCATGTGATGCAGACGCCGCGTGAAGAAGCGCGCCGTCGCCGCCGGGGTGACCAACATGGCGGCCACCAGCACAATGCCGACCGCCTGCACTCCGATCACGATCGTCAGTGCCAGCAGCACCAGCAGCGCAATCCGCAGGGTTTCGCCGGGCAGTCGCAGCGTCTGCGCCAGGACCGGGTCGAACGAGATGAGCAGCAGTTCTTTGTAGAGCAGCAGCGTAAAGATCAGCACGACCCCGCCGATCCCGGCGATCAGCAGCAGATTTTCGTCGTTGACCGCCAGAATTTCGCCGATCAGGATGTGCGTCAGGTCAGCGGCGTAATTCTGCGCCTGGGAGATGATGCCGATTCCCAGCGCGAAGGCTCCGGCAAAAATCACGCCGATGGCCGTATCCTCCGCCAGCCGCTGGCCGCGCGTCAGCAGGCCGATGCCCACCGCCGACAGCACCCCAGCGATCAGCCCGCCGATCAGCACGGCACTGCTGCTGCCGCCGCTGGACAGGAAGGCGACTGCGACACCGGGCAGCACGGTATGCGCCAGCGCATCCCCCAGAAACGACATGCCGCGCGTGACGACGAAAGCTCCCATGACACCGCTGACGACGCCGATGAGGATGACGGCGAGCATGGCCCGCTGCATGAACGAGAATTGAAGCGGATCAAGCAGGATGTGCTGAATGAGGTCCATATAGGTTTACCTTGATGATACGGCGTATCAATAATAATCACGGGCTTGGCTGCAATCAAGGTCGAACTTGACTCGGCTGGGAAAAGAGATTAATCTATCCAAAATAGATATATCCGAAATGGATAATTCATGACTGCTCGCGATTCACAGAGTCTGCTGCCGCTCACGCCCGCGGTATTCCACATTCTGCTGGCGCTGGCCGACGGCGAACGGCACGGCTATGGCATCATGCAGGAAATCGCCCAGTTTACCGACGGTCGTCTGCGCTTAGGGCCGGGCACGCTGTACCGCTCCATCAACCAGATGCTGGCAGATGGCCTGATCGAAGAATGCGAGGGACCCGCCGAAGCGGAGACCCGCGAGCGGCGCTACTATCGGCTGACGGCGTTCGGGCAGCGGGTGGCCCAGGCCGAGATGCGGCGGCTGGCGGACCTGGTAGCCTTCGGCCAGTCGCGGCGCTGGTCAGTGGAGGCGGATGGTGCCTGATGGAGCGCCTCTCGTGCCGTCTGTACGCCCGACTGCTGCGATTGTATCCTGCCCATTTTTACCGGCGCTACAGCCTCGAGATGCAGGCCGCTTTTTGTGAATTGTGTCAGGAGGCTGCTCGACAGGGCGGTGTCTGGGCTGTTCTGAAATTGTGGCCGCCGCTGCTGGCGGATTTAGTGCTGAACAGTCTGGCCGAGCATGTCACCGGAGATGATCCCATGATTCGACGCTGGTTTGACCTGACCCTTTCACTCGGCATGGTGTGCATCGGCCTGTCGGTGCTGCCGCTGCTGGCCCTGCTCATCAAACTGGATTCGCCCGGCCCGGTGTTTTACGCAGGGGCCAAACTGGGCAAGGATGGCCGACCGTTTCGCCTGCTCAAGCTTCGGACGATGACCCCGGCGAGGGAGGTCAGCCAGCGGCAGATTACGCGGGTGGGGGCCGTACTGCGGCGCACCTATCTGGATGAGTGGCCGTCGTTCCTCAACGTGCTGCGCGGCGAGATGACGCTGATTGGCCCGCGCCCCCAGTCACCGGAACGCGATGGGCAGGGACCGCTGACGGCCAAACCGGGCCTGATGCCTGCACTGCTGCGCCTGCACCGCGCGTAAGAGGCGAGGGATTCGGCTCGTCCAAAAAAGATGATCCGAACCCTGACCCAATTAGGCCGTTGCCGCTGGCAGACACATGGCGCACTGGCTCTGCTGACTCTTGGCGGCCTGGATGCGCTGCACAGCCTGGTTCTGCCGCATGCCGACCTCGGCTATCTGCTGACGATTGGCTGCGGCTACCTGTCCCTGGTCTATCTGGCGGTCACCCTGCTGATCGGTCCGTTCCGGCTGCTGGGGCGGCGGCGCAACCCGGTCCATCTCGACCTGCGGCGTGATGTGGGCATCTGGGCGGGCCTCACCGGGCTGGTGCATGTCATTTTCGGCTTGCAGGTGCATCCCAACAGCGGGGTGATCGGCTATTTCGCCCGCTGGACCGGGGACGGTTACGCCCTGCTGACCAACCGCTTCGGCATCGCCAACTGGACCGGCCTGATCGCAACCCTTGCGCTGCTGGTACTGCTGCTGACCTCGAATGATTGGTCGCTGCGGCGGCTGAAGGGTCGGCGCTGGAAGACCTTGCAGCGCCTGAATTACGTCCTGACCGGGCTGGCGCTGCTGCATACCGTGCTCTATCAGCAGCGCAGCGGGCGCGAACCCTTCTTTGTGACCACGACTCTGCTGCTGACTGTCGCGGTGCTGGCCGCGCAGTATGTCGGAATTCAACTGTACCGCGCCGGTGCGAACCGACGCCGCAGGCCGGAACCCACCCGCGACCAGCCGCGCCCTGATCCCAACCCGCGATCCTCATGACCCGATCGCCGGGCCTTCCAATTTGTGTCATGATGGACCTGATCGGTATTCGAGCTAGACGGCTGCTTCAGGAGGGGAGATGGAAGTCACCACATTTTCGGACATGCAGGCCGAGTTTCTGGTGCGCGTCAATCAGGCGGTCTACTGCAATATGGCGACGGTGGACCGCCATAACCGCCCACGTTCGCGGGTGATGCATCCGGTCTGGGAAGGCTCGACCGGGTGGGTGATTTCATGGCCGGAGACGCCCAAGTTCCGGCATCTGGCGCACAACCCGCAGGTGTCGCTGGCTTATCTGGCGGACCCGTACAAGCCGGTGTACGTGGACGCTACCGCCGAGTGGTTGACGGACCGCGCCGAGCAGATGCGCGTCTGGGATTATTATAAGACCGTGCCGCCGCCGATGGGCTTCGACCCGGAGCCGCATTACGGCAGTATCGACCATCACCACTTCGGGCTGCTCAGACTGATTCCCTGGCGCATCGAACTCTACACGCTGAACGGCGAATCGGTGATCTGGCGGCAGACGTCGGGATGATTATCCCAGCAGACAGTTGTTCATCGCCGGGCCACCGAGCGCCCAGCCATCGAGCGTAACCAGCGAGAGGAAGCCGCTGCCGACGTGAATGCGCTCGTTCTGATCGACTTCCAGCACGCGGGCGCGCGGACTGCTGTTGCGCTCACCCCCGGCGTAGATTTCCACCTGATTGATGAGTTCACCGCTGGAGGCGTCGAACAGGTTCAGGCTGCCGCCGCTGTCGAGGGTATACAGCACGCAGCCGCTGCCGGTGTCCATCAGCGGGGACAGCGCCGCAGCCGGCAGGGGATAGGGCGTGCGCCACAGCACCCGGCCCGTAGGGTCGAGCGCCATGAGGGTATTGCCGGAATCGCCCAGATACACGTAGCTGTTGCCCAGGACATCCGCGGTCACGACGGCGGTGCGTCCCGGCACCGTGCCGATGCTGCCGTAGGTATGATTTTCGCCATCGACGAAGCGCTTGAACTGCGCACCATCCAGCCCGACCCAACTGCCATCCCAGGCGGGAGCAACCACCGGCTGCTGATCGAAGGTGCCTTCAAACTGGATCTGCCCGGCGGTGTTGATCAAGCGCCACAGGACGTCGCCGCTGTCCGTCCGCACGCCCAGCGCGAACTGCTGACCACTGCCCGCGAACTGAGTCACCCGCCCGGATGTGGTGACCGCTGGCAGCGACCAGAGCAGCGTGCCCGCTGCGTCATGCGCTTCCACGCCGCCCCCCGGCAGGACGAACACCAGTGTTTCGCCGAGCATGAGGAATGGCTCATCCAGGCCCTCGACCGTCCACAGGGCGCTGTAGCGGCCATTTTCGAGGATCAGCACCTGGCCGTTGCGGGTGTGCGCCACCACCCGGTCACCCGGCAGCCCGGCAATTCCGGTCATCACGCCGTCGGTTTCGACATGCCACAGGGCCTGCCCATTCTGGCGATCGCCGATCAGCAGGACGTTGCCGGAGGCGATAGCGTACAGGCCGCTGTCGAGCACCACCGGCGGCAGGGCGGGGACGGCATGAAAGGTGGTCGACTCGACGAAGCCCGGTGACAAACGGAGGTGCCACAGGGCGGTAAAGTCGAGCGGGTTGTACCAGCCTTCATCCAGCGGGTTGGTGGTCACATAACCGGGGCCGCCTTCTTCCGGCATAAAATTGCGGACTTCGTAATGCAGATGAGGCCGCCCGCGTGAGGGCCAGCCGATGCCGCCCAGCACGCTGTCCTGATCGACGCACTGGCCGACCGTCGGGAATTTGTACGTGTCAGTTTCTTCCATGTGGCCGTAAAGCGTGTAGTAGATGCTGCCATCGGGGAAGGTGTGCTCGACAATCACCACGCCTTTTTCGGTGTCCCACTCCTCGATATTCGACAGCGTGACCCGGCCTCTGGCAGCGGCATGAACCGGTTCACCCCAGCGGTCGAAACCGATGTCCAGGCCCACGTGATTGCCGCCGAAGCGCGCCCGGTACAGGCCAAAATCATCGTACCCGGCGACCAGGTTGGGGATGGGAAAGTCCAGGGAATCGACCACGCCGCAGAATGGCGCGGGCTGCTGAGTCCGAGCGGCGGTTGGAAGAAGCAGCAGTACCAGTAAAACGACGAACAATCTGCGCATAAACCTACAGTAAGCCTGCTTGCCAATGCCCCTAGTGTACCACCATCCGGGTCAAATGTACGTGACGATTCGCCTGTGCTGTGGAGGGCCTTGTGCACCCCGATGAGGCCGTGGCCCAGTGCCAGACGTCGAAACGTCCGGGTCCGAACTGTGGTGGGTGGAGATTTTGACCGCCGGGCGTTTCCCGTGCGTTACAGTGTCAGCAGGTAGGCGATCAAATCCGCCAGGTCCGAGTCGGCCAACTGGCGGTCGTAATTGGCATACATGCTGTTGGCATAACCCGGCACGACATAACTGGCCGGGCGCACGATGCTGCTGAAGGCATATTCTTGCGCGCTCTGGCCCTCGACCCGGCTGCCCGCACGGGCGGCGAAACCCTGCAAATCCGGCGCGGCCTTGAGGCTCTGGCTGCCGTCGATGCTGTGGCATGAGGCGCAGGGCGGTGCCTCATCGCGGGCCTGGAGGAACAGCTTTTCGCCGCTGCCCGCATCGCCTGGGGACAGATCGGCAAGCTGGTGGCGCAGTTCGGACTGTGCGCAGCTCGCCAGGAGAAGGAGCAGGAGTGCGGTGATCCGGCCCAGTCTAGCCACCCGGAATCTCCATCTCGCCCTGGCTGACCAGTACCGAGGACCCGCCGACGCGCACCGACGTGATTGCGCCGCCGCTCAGGTCTGCTTCGATGTCCAGAATGCTGGGGCGGCCCATCTCGAAGCCCTGTTCGA
>JAIOHO010000993.1 GCA_019912905.1 Anaerolineae bacterium | reverse complement strand
GACCTCTACACCGCCGCCCGTGTTTATTCCATCGGCGACGCCTGCGCCCTCGCTGACGCCCATTCCAGCGCAGCCAACCAATACACCCATTCCTGCGCCGACCAATACGCCGCTGCCAGCCCCAACGAACACGCCGCTGCCACCGCCCAGCAATACGCCGATCCCAGCGCCGACCAATACGCCGGAAGTCATACCGACATCGACAACGATCCCGTTTTTCCCATCCGATACACCGACCAGTACGCCGGAAGACGTCAATCTTCAACCGGCCAATAACTGATCGAAGCGAACCAAGCACTGCCTGCGGAGATATTCTGTGCAAGGAGGCCCTGTTGTTTGACGTGAAGCAGCATCTCAAGGCTCTGGTCGAGGCGCACGCCCCGTCCGGTCACGAAGGTCCCGTGCGCGAGTTGATTCGCTCGGCCTGGGCGGACCTGACCGACGACCTGGAACAGGATGGCCTCGGCAGTCTGATCGGAATCAAGCGGGCCACTGACCCCCTGAATCCGCCCCGGCGCATCATGCTGGCGGCCCACATGGACGAGATCGGTATGCTGGTGCGCGACGTGGTGGAGGGCTTTATCTACGTGCATCGCATCAGCGGAGTGGACAACCGGGTGATGCCGGCGCAGACGGTTATGGTGCATGGGGCGCGCCCGCTGCCGGGAATCGTCGCCACTGTGCCGCCGCATCTGCTGAAAGCCGAGCAGCGCAGCAAGTATGCGTCATTTGATGAACTGATCATCGATGTCGGGCTGCCTCCGGCGGAAGTGGCCGACCTGGTCCACATCGGCGATCTGATCACGGTCGATGTGCCCATGCTCGAACTTCAGGGCAACAGGGTCGCCGGGAAAGCGATGGATGACCGCGCCTGTGTTGCGGCAGTGACGGTCTGCCTGCATCATCTGAAGGGCATGCGCCACCGCTGGGATGTCTACGCTGCGGCGACCACCCAGGAAGAAACCGGCCTGTATGGGGCGCGCACTGCGGCCTATCACATTCGCCCGGATGTCGCCATCGCACTTGACGTGACCTTCGCGCCGCAGCCGGGAGTCGAAGCCGACAGTACGGCGGAAATGGGCGGCGGCCCGGGGATCGGCGTCGGACCCAATTTTCATCCGGGCCTCTATAAGAAGCTGCGCGAAGTGGCCGACCAGAATGAGATCAAAATTCAGGACGACATTATCCCCGGTGCCAGCGGCACCGATGCCTGGGCGATCCAGGTCGCGCTGGAAGGAATCCCGACCGCGCTGCTGGAAGTGCCTGTGCGCAACATGCATTCCCCGGTTGAAACCCTCGACCTGAAGGACATCGAGCGGGCCGGGCGGTGGATGGCGTTGTTTATCGCCGGTCTCGATGCCGACTTTCTGGCGGCCATCGACTGGCAGGACCTCAAACCGCAGGCCGAAGAAGGCGCGTAGGCATGGCCGGGTTGGGAGTCAGTGTGGCGGTCCTTAACGACGCAGGCCGGATTCTGCTCCAGCAGCGGGAAGACTTCGCCGTCTGGGGCCTGCCGGGTGGGGAGATCGAACCCGGCGAAACGGCGGCGCAGGCGGCGGTCCGCGAGACTTATGAGGAAACGGGTCTTGAGGTGCGCCTGACCCGGTTAGTCGGTTTGTATGCGATGCCGCGCTGGTGGGACGGTGGGGTTCATGCGGCGGTGTTCGCTGCCGAACTGACAGGCGGTACGCTGCTGAAGCAGACTGCCGAAACCCTCGATGCGGCTTTCTTTGGGCTGGAGGATTTGCCGGGGGCGCTGCTGCCCTGGCACCTTCAGCGCATTCGGGACACGCTGGCGGGTAAGACCGGCGTAGCTTACCTCCAGGATGTGATGGGTTCGTTCGAGGAAAACCTGACGCGGGCGGAGTTGTATCGCCTGCGCGACGAGTCTGGCCTCTCCCGGCATGATTTTCTGCGGCAGATGTTCGCCAATTTCTCGATCATGGATGTGCTGGAAGTGGATGGACATGGCGGTCAGTGATCTGGTCGCGGCGCTGGCGGGGGCGGATGCCAACCGGAAACGGGCGCTCATCCGCGAGCTTGGGCGTCTGGGGGACAGCGCGGCAGTCCCAGCGCTCTCGGCCCTGGTGCGCGACCGTACCGAACCGATGACCTCACGCCGTCTGGCGGCTCGTGCTCTGGGGCAGATCGGCGATTCGCGCGGCTGCATGGCGCTGATCACGGTCCTTTCAGAACCGGCACATCCCGACCGTCGGCTCATCCCGCGGTTGGAGCAGCTTCGCCGGCAGCTTGAACAGCAGTCGGTAGCTGGCGTCCATCAGTCCGTGCGGGACCAGCAGCTCGCCGAAATCGAGGGTACGATCGCGCATGAGGGCGACGTGGTGCGCCTGCTGAAGCTGAGCGCAGTCACGGCCCTGGGCGAGATTGGGTATGTGCTGGCGCTCAAACCGCTCGAAGAGATGGCGTTGGCAGGCCACGATAAGGACCTGGCCGCCGCAGCCCAGGCAGCCCTCGCGCGCGTCCGCGAGAAATCGGGCCTGGATGCCCCGGACGAAGCGCCACCGGAGGCGGAGGCGGAACCGGCCTTCGTCCACCGCGAGTTCCTGACCTGTTCACGCTGCGAAACCACTTCGGCGACCGGCCTGGTGCAGCGCTGCCAGAACTGCCGTCTGCCAGTGTGCGAGGTCCATGCGGTGCATGAAGCCGGGATGGTGTTCTGTTCTCAGACGTGCGTCGATAGCTTCGCCAGTCAGCCGGGCAATTGGGTGTACTGGACTTAGGCTGTCGGATGAATGGAAGACGGCGAGATCATGGAGATGAAATGATTGATGTGGCTTAAAGAACTTTCTGAAGCGGTAGGCGTCTCCGGGCAGGAGGACGCCGTGCGAAAAGTGATCCTCAAGGCGATCGACGGCCACGCCGACCAGATTCGCATCGACGCGCTCGGCAGCATCACCGCGGTGAAATCGGGGACTGAAGGTCCGAAAAACCCGCGCATCATGCTGGCGGCGCACATGGACGAGATTGGCTTCATGGTGCAGGGGGTGGACAGCGACGGTCTGATTCGCTTTACCAACGTCGGCGGCATCGACGCGCGTATCCTGCCCGGCCTGCGTGTTCGGGTGGGGGATAAGGCGCTGCCTGGGGTCGTCATCTGGACGCCGATCCATAAGAATCGAGATCAGGCCACGGTCAAGCTGGAGAATCTGCGGATCGACATCGGCGCGTCCAGCAAGGAGGGGGTCAACGGCCAGGTCAAGCGCGGCGAACGCATCGCCTTCGACAGCACCTACGTTGAGATGAGCGACCGAGTCCGGCGCGGCAAGGCCTTCGACGACCGCGTGGGCTGTTCGCTGCTGGTCGATATTTTGCAGGGCGGCCCCTACCCGGTGGATGTGCTGGCGGCATTTACCGTGCAGGAAGAGATCGGCCTGCGCGGGGCGGGGGTGGCGGCCAAAATCCTCCAACCGGATCTGGCAATCGTTCTGGAAGGCAACCCGGCGCACGATTTACCCGATCCTCTGGCCGATCCGGACGACCGGGAGCGGCCCAACCCGGCGGCGCGTTTGGGTGCTGGCCCGGCGCTGACTGTGATGGACAGAAGCATGATTGCTGACCCGCGCCTGTTGAAGTGGCTGCGTGCCACCGCGGACTTCCACGACATCCCCTGTCAGCTCGCGACAGCCCTCGGTGGAGGGACCGATGCCGGGTCAATTCACACGGCGAACAGCGGCATTCCGTCGGCGGTTATCTCGGTGCCCTGCCGTTACATTCACAGCCCATCCGCGGTCATGCATCTGGATGATTATGAACACACCTTACAGTTGATCACGGCGGCGCTCAACAGCCTGACGCCAGCCGTGTTGGAATGGTGAGTCATGAAAACATTGGTTGTAATACCCCTGATTCTCGGGGCGCTGCTGCTTCCGGCTCTCGCGCAGGAAACCCCGGCAGCCTCGTGGACCGATTCTCTCCGTGAAGTGGTGGACCAGGTGCCTGGTATCCGGCAGGTCGTGGACGTCGTGATCGAAGATGAGGACGTGCGCATTACCTATGTCACGGCAGAGGCGGACGAGGTGGGCTATCGCGCTGAGATGCTGGACGTTTTCTGGGCGGTGGGGCGGGCGCTTAATGCGGCGGACAGGGCGGTAAATCACGTAATCTTAGTATCAGCGGTTGCCCCGGACGATTTTCTGGAAGAAATTACAATCGACAGCGTGCATCTGGCAGCCTATGCGGAAGAAAAGCTGACCCGCACGGAACTGCTCGATCTTCTGAGTATCGAGCCGCTGGAGCATCTGAACCCTGATGCATCATCGAATGCGGATGTTTGACGAGTTATGCAGGAACCAGGAGAGAATTCTGTGAAGGACTTAATCAAAAAACTGGTCGAAGCCTGGGGACCATCGGGCTATGAGTATCATGTGCGCGCCTTGATCGAAGAGGAAGTTGCCGAACTGGTCGATGAGATGCACGTGGACCCGCTGGGGAACCTGATCTGTCGGGTGGGCAGCGGCGGCCTGAAAGTGATGATTTCGGCGCACATGGACGAAATCGGCGTCATGACCACTTTTGTCGAACCGGAAAGCGGGTTCCTGCGTTTTACGTCGATTGGCGGCCTGCTCAACACCACCCTGGCGGGCAACCGGGTCCATTTCGAGGATGGCACCATCGGGGTCCTCGCCGTGCCTGACCAGTTCGGTGCGGCGCGTACCAGCGTGCCCGATCTGGACGCCTTTTATATCGACATCAGCACCGGGGATGGCGATGCGACCATCGAACCGGGCAGCCCGGCGGGCCTGTGGCGCGAGCTGGAGGAACGCGGGACGCGCCTGATTGCCAAGTCGATGGACGATCGTATCGGCTGTGTGGTGGCAATCGAGGCCATGCGCAGGCTCAACAAACAGACCCCGAACGAATGTTATTTCGTGTTCAGTGTGCAGGAAGAAGTCGGCCTGAGGGGTGCGCGCCCGGCGGCCTATGGCATTAACCCGGATGTCGGCATCGCCCTGGATGTGACCGGCACGGGTGACGAAATCAAGAGCCGCAAAATGGCGGTCCGGTTGGGCGGCGGCGCGGCCATCAAAGTGCATGACAGCGGCCTGGTAGTTCCCCCGGCGGTACGGGACTGGATGATTTCGCGGGCACAGGCGGATGGCATCGCCTATCAGCTGGAACTGCTGACCGGTGGTACGACCGACGCCGCAGTGATTCAGATTGCGCGGGCGGGGGTGCCCAGTGGGTGCATCTCGATTCCCTGCCGTTATGTCCATACCACCAGCGAAACGGTGGACAGCCGGGATGTGCAGGCCTGTATCGACCTGCTGGCGGGCTTGCTGCGGAACCCGGCGACCGTATAGAGCGTCTGAATCGACAGCGGCGTGGATGGCGATGATGGCGTACAGGGCCAGTGAACTGGGCCAGAATGCGCCGAAATTCGTCACGCGAAACAATCCAGTTTATGTGCTACAGTAAGGGTGAGGTTCTGCCAGAAAAGCGGATGAACACCATGGCATCCATCGACACCCACTCTCAACCGACTCTTGATGATCTCCGGCTGCTGACCGAAGCGTCACAGCTGCTGACGTCACTTGATCTTGAGACGGTGATGCGTCAGGTGATCGACCTGACTTCCAGCGCGGTTGGAGCCGCCAAAGCCAGTTTGTTTTTGCACAGCGATAATCAGATCGACTGGGAACATATTTTCCTGATGCGGGACCTCAAACCCGATGAGTCGATCATGGTCCTGCAAACGGTGCTGGATGAAGGGCTGGCCGGTTGGGTGATGCGCAACCGGTCGGCGGCTCTGGTGTCGGATACGGAAACCGATACGCGCTGGCATGTGTTTCCAGATGATCCCCATCAGCCGCGTTCGGTGCTGTGCGTGCCCTTTATTTACGACGACCGCGTGCTGGCGGTGCTGACCCTGGCTCATCCTGAGACCGATCACTTCAACGAACATCATCGCAAACTGGTCCAGATCATCGCAAACCAGGCGGCAGTGGCGATCCGCAATGCGCAGTTGTTCCAGCAGACCCAGGCCCAGCAGCGCCAGTTGGAAGTCATCCTGCACGCGCTGCCGGAAATCCTGTTCGTGCTCGATTCGCAGGGGCGCATCCTGCTGATCAGTGACGGCGTGCCCGAACTGCTCAGCGGCGAGTCAGCGATGGAGCGCGAAGATATTATCGGCCAACTATTGAGCGAGTTTGCCGGCGAAAGCCAACCGGGTCGGCTGTTGGCCCCGGCTCAGCGCATCATTCAGTGTTCCCAGCCTCAGGACGAACCCTGGACCTTTGAAACGCGCGATGATGAGCATGGCCGTGATTATCAGGTGACGATGGGCCGCTGGCAGGGCGGCGGCCAGCAGACTCATGGCTATACCCTGCTGCTGCATGATGTGACCACCCTGCGCGACCTGCATCGGTTTAAGGACGAGATGCTCAAGATCGTGTCGCATGATCTGCGCAACCCGTTATCTTTGATCATCAGCGCCCGTGATATGCTCGAACTCGATCTGCCGCCGGTGGATGCGGAATCCGAGGTTCCTCATTACCTTGAGATTATCCGCCAATCGACGATCCGTATGGAGACCCTCCTGGATGATCTCATGCGCACCGGGACCACCAACCAGCGCCAGATCGACCCGGAGCAGCTCGTGCGCAAGGTGACGGAGCGGGTGCGCCCCCTGGCCGAGCGAAAACAGCAGGTCCTCGAAGTGTCCATCGACCTGGAGAATATACTGGGTCTAGTCGCCGATCCGATGCTGATCGGGGAAGCGATGGAGAATTACCTGTCGAATGCGATCAAATATACCCCCAAAAAGGGGCGGATTATCGTTCGAACGTATAGCCAGGAGAACCGCTTCTACTTTATAGTCGAAGATAATGGCATCGGTATCGCTGCGGAATACCTGCCCCAATTATTTGAACCTTATTTCCGCCCGCCGGATACGGTGGAACATGGTTATGGGATCGGATTGAATCTGGTTAAAACCATCGTCGAACGACATCGAGGCCGGGTGTGGGTGGAGAGTACCAAGCATGTGGGCAGTGAATTTGGCTTCTGGCTGCCCTTGTCGCTGTGAGATTGTATGAGTGATTCTGCACTAGAAATCGCCAATCTGCGTGCTGCTCTGGCCGAGATTTTTGCGCGCCGCGATGTCTTCACCGATCAGACCTACACTCAGATCATTGTCGCTATCTACGACAAGATTCGTAGCCTTCAGACTTCCGCCGATGCGCCCCAACCCCAGCTTGAAGGCGGCGACGAAATCCGGCTGGTGACGATTATGTTTGTGGACATCGTCGATTCCACCGAGATGACTCAGAGTCTGGAGGTCGATGACTGGAAAGCGACCATCGGCGCGGCCCACAACCGGGTTGCCCGTCTGGTGCACAACTGGGGCGGGGTGGTGGGCCAGTACCTGGGGGACGGCCTGCTGTGTTTTTTTGGCACTACCCACAGCCAGGAAGATGACGCACTGCGGGCGGTTTACTGTGCGATCGATATTCATAATACC
>JAIOHO010000992.1 GCA_019912905.1 Anaerolineae bacterium | reverse complement strand
CTTGAGCAAAGATTATGAGGTCTTGCCTCGCAATAGTGAAGCGGTCGTTTATGTGGCGATGATCCACCTCATGGTGCGGCGATTAGCCCGTGAACCAACCCCCACACCAGCATAATTGGGCTTTTCAGATGCGCTCTCAGGTGACGGCCAACCAGCCGAAACTGGCACTGACGGTGAGCTTGGCCCGAGATTTTGCCGAGATCGTCAGACAGCAGCAGCCTGAGAAGCTGGATGCATGGTTAAAGCAAGCCAGCGAGAGCGGTTTTCAGGTCTGGAAGAACTTTGCTGCCAGTCTGCGGCAGGATTACGAGGCGGTTCGGGCTGCTTTGCTTTATTCCTGGTCAAACGGGCCGACGGAAGGGCACGTCAATCGTCTGAAAAGCGTGAAACGCGAAATGTATGGTCGGGCCAACATCGATCTGCTTCGGCAACGGTTGGTGATTGCATGAGGTCTTGGGCATCACCAAAATGCCGAAAGACCCAGTTTATACCCGGCACTGACACCATGGTCAGCGTCTGGCCGTCATGAGGTGTCAGCCCGCCGTACACCCAGGCTTTGTCAGGGCCTCGACCGTATTCGAGGTGAGCCTTGATGCGATGCCCATCAGGCGACCAACCCGGCGCGGGCGGGAAGGTGCGTGGGGTCACTGGCCCCAGTTCATCGACACAGATGACAGTACTCTCCGGCGGCGGTTGGGTGTACAAGCTCACGACAGCGGTTCTTTTTTTGCGAATTCGGGGTCGGTGCTGGTCATCCACGAGCGGAGGGCGCGCCAGCGCACGCCCTCACCCAGCAAAATACACCGCACTTGAGAGCGCTGAATCCGGATGCTCTGCTGCTGGGCCCGGTCGGTCAACGCATTCAGCGTCCAATGGGCGGCCCCGTCGGCCTCGTCAGCGCGCAATTCACCATCCGATTCACGCACCAGGCGACCCGGCGGGGCGGTGCCCACCAAGGCGATGATAGCACTGCGTTCGGCTTCACCGATGCGCCGTTTGCGTCCCGGTCGTGGACGATCCTGTAAGCCGTCCACCCCCTCGACATTGAACCGCTGCAACCGCTCACGCACGGTTTGCGGATGACAGGCTAGCTGCTTGGCGATGGTGGCAGTGCGCTGACCTTCCCAACTGGCCACGATCATGCGCGCCCGGAGAATGACATCCATGGGCGCATGGCGGCTGCAGGCCAGTTTCTGGATCGTGGCTTCCTCTTGCGGATTGTCTGGGGGACGCGCTTTCAGCACTTTGGGCATCGGTGCTCACCTCACGATAGCCTCGTTGTTGGCTTGGATATTTGACTCCAATGTATCACATACGTTTCTTTAGGCGAATGTTGGCCAACGTCACATATATTGTTGACATCCTTCAACGGGAATCTCGGACACCTTCTCAGGAATTTTCCCCATCTGTGAGAATTTTCCCTCACCTCCTGTGCATCTTTCTCGAACGCACGTTCTAAGTCTTGGCGTATTCTTCTGACACAGACAAACGAAAGTAAACGTAAGCGGCAAAACTCGTTTGCCATTGTTGTTAAATATGAACTTGGAGGAATATGCAGAACGAGCCTTGTACTGACCAACTGAAAATCAACTCTCGGCTAATGTAGCACAGGAAATGCTTGAGCGTGTATTTACGGTTGCCGATCTTGTAGTAAAGAGTAAAGAACAGCAGATGAAGCCATCACCTTGTTTACAAAAATCGTCTGAAAAACACAGAAATGGAAACCTGGTGTATTGTGTTGATGAAAGTGTCAGCCATAAACGAACTGGGTAAATTGCACCAATGCCACGACGGAACAGTAAACCGGTCGCAGTACCTCAGCCTGGATGGGCGGTTTATCTGCGAACCAGTAGCGATGAAAATCAGAAACCTGAACTCTCTCGGGCACGCCAACGCTTTGCGATTGAGAAAAGTGTCCTGGAACGTTCGGAAATGCCAGTTTTTGGTGAGTATACTGATGTTCTCACAGGGACAACGCCAAAGCGCGAAGCCTATCAACGGCTGCTCGAGGATGCACGGGCAGGCAAATTCTCGCATGTGATTGTTGAACGAGCAGATCGATTTGGCCGCAATGACACCGAAGCACTCCGGGCCATTGACGAGTTACATGAATTTGGCGTTCAGGTGCGTTTCGCTAATCAACCCAGTCTTGACCCGATGGACCCAGACGATCGGGTAATTGTGGCATTGTCCTTTACTCTGGCACGTCGGGAATCAGTCTTACTCGGATTACGGGTAAAAGGTGGCTTGCGGGCAAAACGTGATCGCGGTGGTTATCCAAATTACGCCCCGGATGGCTATGTCAATGTTGCAAGCAAAGTGACAGGTGAGGCCAAAAGACAGTTGGGTCGTCACGAGCATTGGATCGAACAAGACGCGGAACGGGCCCCAATTGTGCGCCATGCTTTTGACTTGTTACTAACTGACAAGATGACTTTAAAAGAGATTTGTGAGGCGCTCCACGCGCGAGGATACCGGTATCGTAGCGGTCGCCCATTTGTTGAAATCAAGAAGAATGGGCAGCGCAAGGCCAATACCAACACCTTGTCGGCAATGTTTCATAACTGGACCTATGCAGGTTGGTTGACAAGCAAAGCGAACAATATCCCTTCCAAAACAATCCGGGGCGATTGGGAGCCGATTGTAACGACTGAGGAATTCGAACGCGGCCTGGCTATCCTGGAGAGGCGAAGTCAGAAACAAACTCGGCACCGCAAGCACGACTACTTGCTGAAAGGGGTGGCCTACTATGAACACCCAGACGGCAGAGGATTGGAAAGACTGACTGGTTCAACGTCTAATGCTGGTCGTTCAGGTGGTGGAACATCCTACTATCGTATTGCTCGCAGCGAGGTGAGCTTCCTCTGTGGTAGCATCGATGATCAGATTCCGACAGCGCTGATGAACGTCCAGGTTGACCCCAACCTTCTGCCAGCTATACAAGCGGTTTATACCCAGGATGTCGCCGAGAAACTTGGGCATCTGCGTCCAGATGAACGTGACCAACTTCAGGCTGCGCTGAAGGCTATTGACGAAGAAGAAGGCCGCACTGCTAGATTGTTCGCGGCTGGAAAAATTTCGGATACGGTCTGGGATAGTATGTGGCGCGAATGGCAAGACCGCCGTAACCAGATACGTGCAACTCTCGCGTCATTGCAGCATCAGCAGAAAGCGCATATTACGAATCTGGATGCCGCGCTGCAAATGATTGCCCAAGTCGGAATGGTGTATAATTCACTGGAGCGTAACGATCAAAAGGAATTGTTACGTCACATGATTTCACGGGTCGTGATTGACCACGAGGGATCGATTAGTTTGGAACTGCGTTCGCCATTCTCGTATCTGCAAGACATCACCAAGCGGATTCAATACGGCGCAGTGGAAGAAAATCAAGGATGTAGTAAAAAGAAAACCGGTGAAGTCGTCTTCACCGGTGTCCCCAGAACGGAATGTTCGCTTACCGCCCTGTGCTGCGGGGAGGACAGGATTCGAACCTGCGGTCCGGTATAACCCGGACAACCACTTAGCAGGCGGCCCCATTCAACCACTCTGGCACCTCCCCCTATGCAATTGGTTAGCTTCAGCGGAGCGA
>JAIOHO010000991.1 GCA_019912905.1 Anaerolineae bacterium | reverse complement strand
GTTACACGCTGCGGCAGCGGGGACCCCAACTGTCGCGCCGCCCACAGCAACCCCACGCCATCCGGCACGCACAGATCGGCGCGCTGGAGGATGTGGCGGAAATTCGGGTCCTGCTGGGCGATCATCATAAATTCCGGGTTGATGGTGCAGACGTGATGGATTTCCGGCCCTGTTTCAAGTTGGCGAGAGTGATTCACCCACTGCTCGATCAGCTCCAGCCAGCCATCAAACGTGAGGGCATCCACCGGCAGGCCCAGGATGCGAATGCGGTTTTTCCAGGCGAGGGATCGCGACGGGGGGGGCGGTGGAACTGCGGCGGATTGTCCTTTCAGAATTGCGCTGGCCGCCTGGATCACCTGCGCGGGGGGGATCATGCGCATACAGGTGCGGGCGGGGCAGCCGTCGCGCAGGCCGAGATCGTGACCGACATAACTGCATGGGCTGCATTCCGGGGCGCTGCGCAGGATTACGATTTGGCCGCCGGGGTTCCACGGTCCCCAGGCCTCGGCATTGCCCGGCCCAAACAGCGCGATCACCGGCGTCCCGACCGCCGACGCCAGGTGCATCACGCCGCTTTCCGCGCTGATGAACAGGTCCGCCTGGGCGATCACATCGGCTAACTGCGGCAGGGTCGTCTGCCCGGTCAGATCCAGGGGTGGGTCCTGCAAGGCTGGTTGAACGGCGGCACTGTCATCCCCCTGCGCGCCGACGAGGATGATTTGCGCGCCATGCGTTTCATGGAGAGCATTGCCCACCGCCGCGAAGGATTCCGGGTTCCAGCGCCGGGCCGTGTTATACGCGCCGCCGCCGGCATGAATCACGACGCGCTTAGGAGATTCTGAATCCAGGGGGTAAGTCTCGCGGGCGACCTGCGCCGGGCGGGGGGTTGGGTCCGCGCCGAGCAGACTTACCAGATCGAGCCAGTACTGCGCCTGATGCTTCGCGCCGAAGCCGCCATCGGGCAGCCGCTCGGTCAGGAACCAACCGTGCCCGTTGTCCAGGCCAATGCGCCGGGTTGCGCCGGTTGCCAGGGCGATCAGGGCATATTTCAACGTCCCTGCCCTCAGCGTAAAATGATGGAAATAAACCACGACGTCGCAGCGCCCCAGGCCGAACAGCCGCCGCAGGTTGCCGGGTCGCAGCGCTGCCGTCGCCCGGTCGAACGCCGTCTGATCGAGCGTGACGATGGTATCGACTAATCCCGCACCCTCCACCACTGGCGCGCTGTGAGTGGTGGTCAGCAGGGTCAGGTGGGCGTCCGGTTGGGCCTCGCGCAGGGCGTGTAGAGCAGGGGTGGTCAGAATCAGATCGCCGATGTCGGCCAGTTGGACCAGCAGTATGCGCATCGAATCTTCATCCCACCGGGAACGTATTCATGTGCTGGCCGCCGCTTCCAGCGCTTGCAGCGTCTGCCCGGCAGCGCGCGCCCAGGTAAAGCGCCCCACCTGGCGATAGCCTTTTTCTGCCAGCAGTTGGCGCATATCCCCGTTGGCCGAAATCCGCGTCATCTTATTGACGATTGCACCGACATCCAGCGGATCGGCCAGCAGACCAGCGTCCCCGGCCAATTCGGGCAGGCTTGAGGTGCTGCTGGTGATGACCGGCGTGCCGCAGTGCATCGCCTCCAGCACTGGGAAGCCGAAACCTTCATATAAGGAAGGAAACACCAGGGCCAGCGCCCCGGCATACAGCGCGCCTTTGTCGGCATCGTCAATGTAACCGGGCAGATGCAGCCCTGGCAGCCCCAGCGCCCAGCGGTCGTCATACAGCCAGCCTTTCGCCCCGGCCAGCACCAGGCCCGCTCCGTCATCCGGGTTGGCAGCCCGCCAGCGCTGGTACGCCTGGACGATGACCGCAATATTCTTGCGCGGCTGGAGCGTGCCCAGGAACAGGAAGTAGCGTTCGGGCAGTTCATATTTTGCGCGCACAGCCGCGACATCCCCAATCGGCAGCGGATCGACCCCCGGATACACCACACGGATTTTGGCGGCGGGAATGCCGTAAAAATCCATCAGGTCAGCGGCGGTGGTCTGGCTGTCGGCCAGCACGATCTCCGACCGGCGGGCGCTGTAAGCGGTGGTCAGGTCGAGATACACGCGCTGGCGGGCCGGATGCGCTTCGGGGAAATAACGAAAGCCCAGATCGTGCACGGTGGCGACGGCGCGCCCATCAAAGGCGAAGGGCAGCGTATGTGCCGGGACGAAAACCACATCCGGCTGAAGGCTGCGCAGCGCCAGCGCAAAGCGGATATGAGTCCACAGGCGTTTGAACGGGATGACGTGCTGATGGACCTGGGGGGCGGGCGGAAACAGATCCTCGGGGGGTGAATCACGAAAATAGAGATGAATCTCGTGTTCCGGCTGGAGGCGGATCAGCGCGCGGATCAGTTCGCGGCTGTAGTGCTCGGTCCCCGTCAATCGCGGAACCGTCGTCCGGCTGGCGTCAATGGCGATGCGCATGGAGGGTCATGAGCGCCGGGCCACCAGCGGCAGCAGCCCCAGGATGGCGATGAGGATCAGGGCGACCGGCCATAATCCGGCGAGCGTCGTCAGTGCAGCCGCGGGCAGTGCACCATTCGTGACCAGCATGGCGGCCAGGCTGCTCACGGCGATGACGACCCCGGGCAGCAGCAGGCGGCTTTCGCCTACGATGACGCCGGTCAGCAGAAAGGCCAGACCCGGCCCGGCCACCAGCAGCGGCCACCAGGTGATGCTG
>JAIOHO010000990.1 GCA_019912905.1 Anaerolineae bacterium | reverse complement strand
ATCCATAACTATAGGTGAAACCACACCCATCTGTGAGGTGATTTTCTGTTCGATCTACTTCTCTACTCCACCTCTAGTCGGATGCGATGGGAAGCCGACAGACAATTTGGCGACATGCGATGGTCTCGATGACCGCTTATAGAAATGCTTCTGTGACGCGCTGTGGTCAATTCTGATGGGCCTCTGCGGGCTGTGGCACATAATGTGTCGCCTTCAGATTTCGGACATCTCATTTTGGCTCTGGTGACGTCTTATGAGATTGTGCGACATCGGTGAGTCAGCCTTGGACCATACCCTCCCCAGAATGAATATTTATTTGCCTTCGGCAAATCGTTATTATAAAATCTGAGAGACGAATTGTTTTCTCACAGACCTTAAAAACAACGTTAAACGGCGCTTCGGATTTTTCGAGGCGCTTTTTTTTTGCGCCTCGTGTCCAGATAGCCTTTTTCGCTATCAGCACCGACCCTTCACCTCCTTCGTTCGGATTCCCCCTAGGTCGTGGTGGTCGTTTGCCACTGCTCCCCTACTCTAATTTGAGCCGGTTCGGATTTTTCCGACGACATCTCTACTTCAGTGAGTGGATTTGGCTATAGCTAAACATAGCGAAAGTGACGTGGTCAAGGGGTAAATCGCACCGTGATGGCATGGTAGATACCATGATTTCGTGGTGTCGTGGTATCACGGTATCACGTTTTGAGGGCTCGAATCACTTTGCCGAGCACACTGTTCTCCCCATTGTCCTGATAGTCACTCACGATGTAATTGATCGCGATCCGGGCAATTTCGTTTTCACTGGTCTTGATGTCCTGTCCCATGTAAGCAAAGATGATATTTCGGAGGGCTTTCTTTTCTTCGACTGTAAAGCGGTAGGTGGCGGCTTCTTTGCCAAATTCCTTCACTGCTTTGCGGACCACTTCAATGACTGCATCATGGTACTGTGGTGGCATGGTATCACGCATGGTGTCATGATGCCGTGGTATCACGGTATCGTGGTGGCTTGGTATCGTTGGCTTTGAAGCAGTGGGTTTTTGGGTAGTGGTTTTAGACTTTGATTTTTCCTTGATGACTTGTGGGCGCGAGGGAGTAGCCGCTTGCGGCTGCGGTGGCAGAAATAACGGGTTGTCGGCTAATCCACCTTTACTCATCGTTGTATCACTTCTCTGACTAAGGACTTATAGGCATTGGCTCCGGCACTGGTCGGGGAGTAGGCGAAAATGTGCGTATGGTTAGAGTGAGCTTCTTCGAGGGTGATGTTCTTGGGAATGGTGGTCTGAAAGACCAGCCCACCAAAATGCTCACGCAGTTTTCTCTCGACGTCGCTGGATACCAGCGTGCGATCCGAGAAAGTGCAGACGACGCCCATGATTTCGAGGTTGGGATTAAGCTGGGCCTGTTTCACCATGCCGATGGTCTCTTGAAGCTGCACGAGGCCCGACAGGGCAAAGAACGCGGTGGAAACGGGGATAATGAGCTTGTCGCTGGCAGTAAAGGAATTGATGGTGATTAACCCCAGCGAGGGGGGATTGTCTATCACAATGTAGTCGTATCGATCTCGAACTGGATCAAGGGCTTTTTTGAGGCGCTCACTGCGATTGTCGAGCGCCTGTGCGAGTTCAAGGTCCACACTGGACAGGCGAATGTGAGAGGGGACGACGTGCAGGTTTGGGAACGGCGTTTCAAGGATGACATTGGAGATCGGGGCGAAGTTCATCATGACCTGGTAGAGTGACCTGTCCTGGCTGATCTCGTGATCGGGGTGAATAAACACTTGGGTCGCGTTGGTTTGAGGGTCCGCGTCAATCAAGAGGACCTTGTAGCCCTCCAGCGAGAGGCCAGCGGCAAGATTGATGGCGGTGGTGGTTTTCGCCACACCGCCTTTTTGATTGGCGATAGACAGGATCATGTTGTGTTGTTGCGTTTGATGTACTCCGATGTGATTAAGCGCATGAGTGCAGACAAGCTGATGTTGCGCTCGTCGGCGAGTTGTTGCAGGTTCAACTTGAGTTTGTGAGGCGCAATGAACTTCACCGTTTCTTCGGAGAGAAGCGGCTTGGTGTCATAAATCTGGGCCGTGTTTGGGTCTGACATGGGACTATTACGACATTTTATGCACATCTGGATAGCGGATGTCAACCAGCAAATAGGGTGCTTCATCGTGTATTGTTGGCGGAGCATATTGATAGGTAGGATTTACTGAATCAGATGTCAACGGAAAACAACCGCACATCCATCACAGCCATTTTGCAACGGTAGCGATCGTAGAATCGCCCTGGTGAAGCCACAGCCCATATTTTTTCTTGGGATATGTATTTTTCTGTAGGGTGCAGTAGGGGAGCAGCAAGGAGGTCAAGGGCGCAAGTCCTCCCGCGCCTGAGCACCAGCGGCACAAGCCAAGCGCGGGAGGATGCGCAGCACCCTTGACGAGGTGGGAACTGTTCTGTAACGCTGTTTTCTCATCGACCGAAAAAACTTTTCGGTCGATCTGCCTCGCGGCGAGCGAGAATATATCAGGGCGCACATGCGCCAGGATCAGTGATTCTTGCGTTTTACAATTTGTTGCACTCTTTGGAAAGATACACCAAATTCTGTAGCTAGCTGGCTGAGTGTTTCTCCCGCTTCGTACCTAGCCCGAATTTCTTCATTTCGTTCAGGTTTGCGGGAGGCGTGGTACGGAAGCTGCTTTTCTGGCGATGGCTGGTCCTTGTAAAGCTGGTGAAGAATGATTCGCACTGCGGCTTCGAGCTGCGGGAATGCTGTGGGCTGAATGCCGCTATGGGGCACAAATCGTTCATCTCCTTTCGAGATGGGCGATTGTTTATTTCCCCTGTTTTGCCTGATTCCCCATTATGGTGATTCCCCAGTCTGAGATGAACCGGGGCAGGTCGTAGACAACAGGTCCGACGACTACCGGGCCGAATGCGCGGATGGATCGAGGAGGGCGCAGACGACAGAGTTCAGGGATGCCGCCGGACTTGCTTCGGCTGCGCCTTCGCGCGGCGTCACAGCGTCCAGGCGGGATCGCACGATGCCCGCTGCCAATGCCGGATGGCTGTGGGCCACGGCAGCCAGCTCCAGACTGCGGTCGATTTCGCCCTGGGCCAGAAAATACTCAGCCAGGCCAATCAGCGCTTCCAGCATCACCGGCTGCGCGCCGATGGTGTTCGCCAGGCGCAGACCCTCGATGAGATGCGCATACGCGGTCGGCCATACCTGCTGATCCAGTTCCAGCAGGCCCAGACGCACCAGGGCGGATGCGATCTGATGCTGAAGTCCGAGACGTCGGGCAAGGTCGAGGCTTTCGTGATAGTAGTCCGCTGCTGCGGCATAATCGTGCGTGGCGGCGGCTAACAGGCCCAGGCGGATCAAAATGGTCGCTATTCCATCGACATAGGTAATCTGCCGGGCAACCGCCAGCGCTTCTTCGAAATGGGTGCGGGCCAGCGCATACGCCCCCCGGCAAAGGGCTGTCCAGCCAAGGCCATTGAGGGAATCGGCGATACCATCCATAAAATTGAGGTCTCGCGTCAGGGCCAGTCCCTGGTCAAAGTAGAACTGCGTGTCAGCCCATTCGCCCATTGCCGCGCTGATTTGCCCCAGGAAAATGTAACCGGCGGTGATCCCCAGCTGCTGCCCGATTTCCTGCGCCAGTGCCAGGCTTTCGTCCTGGTAGCGGCGCGCGGCAGGGTAGTCACCCTGGGCATAGGCAATCTGCCCGAGCACGCGCAGGTTTGCCGAAAGATAGGTTTTGTCGCCCAGCTCCCGGTTGATCGCCAGGCTTTGCAGGTTCTGTTCGCTGGCGGCTGCGTAATCGCCTTGAAAGAACATCAGGCGCGACAGCGCCCAGAGGGACCAGGCGATGCCTGCCTTGAGTCCAGTCTCGCGGTGGATCTGCAACTGCTGCTGATAATAGGCCAGGGCGGTAGCAAAGTTCCCCTGTGCCGAAGCAATTGCGCCCAGATTGCCCATCGAACGTGCCACACCCCGGCGGTCGCCAATCTCCTGGGCGATTTCTAGACTCTGTTCGAAACAGCGGCGGCAGGTCTCGTAGTCGCTCTGGCTCGACGCCACCCATCCAATTCCGTTCAGATTCCCGGCGATGCCGCGCTTGTGGTCGATCCGGCGGTTGATTTCCAGGCTTTCCTGGTAGTAGACATTGGCCTTCACAAAGTCGCTCTGGAATGCGGCCACATCGCCCAGACCTTCCAGATTCTGGCTGATGAGCCGCAGGTCATTCAACTCACGAGCGACCGTCAGGCTTTGCTCATAATAATCGCAGGAATGGTCATGGTCGGCCTGCCGCAGGTGAATATGACCC